>JASJBU010000051.1 GCA_030066355.1 Gammaproteobacteria bacterium
CGAGTCGGGCGTCCGACACAAGGGAGCTGCCGTTGTCGTAACGGTGGCTGAATCGAGTCTCTGACTGTCGGTATTGTTTACAATTTAAGTCGGCCGTACTGAGTCAAAATCATAAAAAAATAATATTTAATGTTAATTATCAGTAAGATAGAAAAGTATACGCATAAAACGGAATGGGAATTGCATTACTATGCCCTCATACTTTTTTATCAACCAGAAGGACCTAATTCAATGGATATTAGTAAGCTCACTAGGATATTTATTGCCGCGTGGCTGCTTGGTTCGCCGCTCAGTGCAAATGCCGTGCAAATCTTGTTCGCTCATGTCGATGACTATGGCGCTTATGTCGACGACGGAAACAGAATTGCAGGTATGCTGAGTGATGCCGGGCATGATGTCACCATACGTCACCTCGATCATGCAGTTTACACAGACTATTCCAGCTTTGATCAGATATTTGTCTATGACCTTTACCGCTTTTCTGACAGATCCGTCATCCAAATGGAGAACTACGCGGGGATCGCCAACTGGTACAACGGTCTGACCGATCAGAACCTGATCCTGGACGGGCGCATCATCTCCTCCGACATCGCTTGGACTTCAAGTAACTCGATGCCGCCGGAAGATGCCTGGATACAGAACTATGCGACGCAACTCGATCTGCGCGGTGGCGGTTTGGTCCTGGGGACGGACCACTCTTCGTACCAATCGGGTATCAATGAGATCAATGCCCTGATCGGAATCGATCTCTTTCATGGCTATTTCGGAGGCACTCAGGCGGTGGTGGATTCCGCGTCCCCCTTGTTCATCGACGGCCTCGCGGTCTGTCGCGATGATCCGACCCAGAACTGCATCAATGACAATTCGACCACGGGTTTCGTCGCCACGGGTCTGCAGAGCAACGGTCAAATGCTGACTCCTGTGGCCTACCATGGATCAAATTTGGATGCCTGGAATTTTGCCGCTGTTTCATCCACGATGGGAAGCCCCACCTTCGGCACTTGTGGGGAACCTGGCCAGCCGCCCTGTGATATCACTGTTCCGGAACCTGGAACGCTGATTCTTCTCGCCATTGGCTTGGCCGGGTTTGGGCTGAGAAAAAGGCTTTAGACGTCAGATTCGATGGACCCTCCGCGTCAAGCGGGGGGTTCTCGTGTTCTCTGTTGTTTCCTGACATCCGATCGTCCACTACCTCAAACAAAGTGACAGGTACTGTCAAGGGCTAGCGTCGTTGGCCTCTTCTGAGTGGTCATGACACCCTGTCATGGGGTCTAAACGCTCCTGTCAAGCATGGAATAATTAGAAGCTTGGATATGCAAAGGTCGAAGTTGCAGAAATGTCCGCATCAGCTGCCGTTGACAGCGATTTGGGGGCACCCGACTTTGACTGAGATTGGCTGATTTCAGAGGCTATATGCAGCTAATGTCCTGGCTCGGGAAGCCAGGGTCTGCGAGGAATGGTGAATGTGAAAACAGCGCCTCCCTGTGGATTGTTGTTTGCGACAATCTCTCCACCGTGAAGTTCGACAATTTCTTTGCTGATTGCCAGTCCCAGCCCGGTCCCCCCAGCCCCCGAGCGGGTCTTGCTGGATTGCACGAATTTATCGAACACCGCATCCAGTTCGTCTTCCGGAATACCGATGCCTTTGTCTGAAACCGTGAGGGTGAGGGCCGGTACCTGGCCCTGCGAGGAGGCTTACCGAGTTTCCCGAAGTACCGCATCAGTAAAGCGAATATGAATGGTTTTCTCAGGCGGGCTGAATTTGATGGCATTGGAAAGCAGGTTACGTACGACCTGTAAAATCCTGTTGTGGTCGAACAGGGCGTTGGTGTCGGTCTGGGCAGGTTGTGTCTCCAGCTTCAGGGACTTGCTGCTTAACAATTCACCGAACTCAGCAGCCGCCAATTGCACCAATGCGCTGAGGTCATGTTCTCTGCACTCGAGCTGCATGCGTCCTGCTTCCAGTTTGGAGAGGTCCAGTAGATCGTTCAACAGACTCAGCAAGCGGTTTCCGCTGTCGTGGATACGGTTGAAATAGCGCAACAATTTATCTTGTGGGGCGCTGTCTACCTTCTCGATGCCCATGGCCGCGAAGCTTAGGATGGCGTGCATTGGGGTGCGCAGTTCATGAGACATGTTGGCGAGAAATTCGCTCTTTGCCTGATTGGCAGAAACAGCGGTCTCTTTGGCGGCCTTGAGATCGGCGGTTTGTGCATCCACCAATTCCTGCAGATGATCCCGATTGAGTTGTAATTCCTCGGTACGAATGTCTATCTCCTTCTGTAGCGCTTCCAGCTGCCGGGCGAGGGTCTCGGCTGTGCTGCTTAAGACATCTGTTTCGTCCTCGAACCAATGGGCAGATCGTGTTTTTACACGCTGGTGGACCTGCTCAAAGTCATGCTTGGCGAGGAGTGGCAGCAGTTCCACGATCTCCCTGATACGTGAGGTAGGGCGCCAGAGTAGAATCAACAGCAGGACCTCCGAGATGAGCAGACCCAGTATGGCGATCCAGGCGTTGGTCTGTATTGACTGTTGGGCCTGCAACATGGCCTGGCTGATATCGGTGACGAGGATCGCTAGCGGACCGGTTCTGGTTTGTTCCAGCAACGGAAAGAGGTTGACTTCCAGGTGCCGACCTTCGTCTTCGAGGAGCCAGTTGCCAATCCCATCGTTCGGGAAAGGCTGGTCAGATGCCAGCGTCTGCAGCATGGGCTCGAGCAGGTCCCGGTTGGTCATGGCCAACAGTTGTAGATTCCATGCTTGCAGGGATGCTTTAGATCGTTTGACAGGGGGAGCAAGCAGCCCAGTATCCATACCCGACAGTTCATGCATCTCCCATAGCAGGTAGGCAATCGATCGTCCCATGATCACCGCTCCGATACTCGCCCCTGTATCCGAGAGCACAGGAACGGCGGAGACTTGGATACAGTCGCTCCCGCAGTAGCTGCGAGTTAGCGGTATCTCCTGTTGCAGGACCGCTTTCACCTGTGCTTGCACATCACCCATGATCCGCGAAGTCAGCGGTCTGGCCTGCCACTGGCCAAGCGGATTGGCATGTTCGTCATAAAAGCCCACGACATGAATTTCCATATCCAGATTCAAACTCTGCCAATGGGGTTCGAATGAAGCGGCTAGTGCCGTCGGGTCTGAGTTCGCCAGTGCGTCGTGAATACCGCTCAACGAGGGCAGAATCTCTGCAAGTCGTTGCAGTCTGTCCGACGTGAGGTCGAGCAGGCGATCCAGTTCCTTGCGGTATTGTATCTGGTTGGTCTCACGACGCAGTTGTGCGCGTTTTTCGATGCTGTAGGCGTTGAAGAAAAAGAAACCGCCATTGAGGATCAACATGACCAGGCTCAGGTAGATGACCGCCTTCCACTTGAGTCCGATATGGATTGCTCTGCGGCCGCTAGGCATAGTATTGGTGAATCAGAATACCCTGTCTGGTTGTTGGGTATTATTCGACAAGTTTTGAGACGTCGACTATGGCCATCACTTCATTACCCTTGCCGCGATATTCCAGGGAATCGAAACTGATCCCGAGTGCGATGGCAATGCCCCTGCCGTGGTTGTCCAGGGCCCTTTCCGGTGAGATCTCCAGGTAGTCCCGCCAATCGAAACCATCGCCTTGGTCTTTGACCAAAAAGTTGAGCACTGCGTTTTTGCGGGTATATTCCACGAGGACCTGTTTGTCGGCATTTTCCGGCAGGGCCTGACGCCGCTCCAATTCCGCCTCCCATTCTCCCCGTTGGTTGAGCTGGGTCTTTTCAGCGTAGCCGATGCCGAGGTTGCCGTGTTCTACGGCATTGAGAAACAGTTCGGAAAGTCCAATGACCAATCGTTGACCGTCCGGGCAGGCGTTGGCCAACAGGGTGGCAAGATCGCGTGCCTCGTTGATCGTCCGGAAATGGAAGCGTCCCTGTTCCATGAGCGACAAGGTGTGGGCCGTACGAAGCGCCTCCTGCTGCAGGCTTCTGTGATGCTGGTAATCGGTAACTGCGGTTTTCACAATCGCCAGCATCGTGTCTTTATCGAAAGGCTTGGTCAGGTAATAGTGAGCGCCTGCCTGGAGCCCCTCCAGGACGTTTTCCTTGGCTGCTTTGGCGGTTTGCATGATGACCGGTAGAGTGTTGAGTTCGGGATGCGCCTTGACGCGCTTCAACACTTCCATGCCGTCCATCTCTGGCATCATACGATCCAGTAGGACAGCGTCGAATTTCTCTGGTTCACTTTCCAGCAATGCCAGGGCCTGTCGTCCGTCTGCAGCCCCAACCGGTGTATATCCTTCATCCTCCAGATGCTCGATGAGGATCTCCAGGTTGAATTCCTCGTCATCCACTACCAGGACTGACGCTATTGAATTGTCCATTTCAATCTATCTGCAATCTATGGTTTGAACGTGGTATATCCATTTCGAGATCAATCAGGAGACTTTCTGCCAAGTGGACGCAATGTCAAGCCTAGCGACGGGACGGCGATTTGGTTTCTCGCATTTGCTGTGCAGTATTCGACCCAGGGGATCTAGGTGATTGTATATCGGTTATCGTGAGGTGAACTTTAAGGGTGTTGACCGGTTCCTGCGTCAAATACGCCACTCACCTGATTTGTCCTAACCTATAGATATCCCTGTGATGGTTTGCATGTGGCCGGTCGAGATCTATCAGGCCTGCATGATCTCCACAGAGTTTCCCTCACTATCCTCGATGTAGATGGATTGCGTTCCATCCCGGTGCAGGGTCAATGGCCCGTAGTCTGCGGCGTTGGTATCTGTCAAGGCGATATGTGGAGGATGTTGCTCCGGGATCACCAGGGCTAAGTGGATATTGGCAAACTTCAAGAGCGCCCATGTCTCGTCCTGGTATTTGAGTTCGCAAGCGAAACGACTGGTATACCAGTCTATGGCCCGTTCGATATCATCAACGGAGATAGCCACGTGGTGTAGGTCTTGGAGCTGCTGGGTATTCATGTCAATAAACAGGTTGAACTCGCGATTACACAGACATGTTTACGCAGATTCAATGCTTGATCAAGACGTTTATACTCAGCGGCTTATTCGCTGTCATGCGCACGGATCGTAGTCTCGTGTGTTTTTCTCAGTGAGTCGTGGCATTTTTCTGCGGTTCATAGAGCTGTCTGAAGTGCTGCAGTCAAATGGCGTTGCGTAATCCAAGGCTCTCCGGGTAAGGCGAGAGATAGACCTGCTTTTCCATGTACGGGTCGTGATGGTTGCGGAAATAGTGCCTGAGCAAGGTGACGGGGACTACCAAAGGGACCTCGCCCCGACGATATGCCTCGATGCTGGCGGTCAATTCGACTTTGTCGTCTTTGCCGATGCGTTTTTTCAGATAGCCCATGATGTGTTGCAACACATTCACATGGCGTTTGCGGTTGACGCGCCTTTTCAATGTGCTCATCAATTCATCCACGTATTCGTCGGCAAGGTCTTCGATCGGTTTGGCTGACAGGTTTGATATCAATCGTCCAAGGCGTTGATAGGCGGCCTGTGAATGGCCCATGACCTGATACTTGTGTGCGGTGTGGAATTCGATCAGACTGGCGGCACTCAGTCCGCTGGACAGCAGGTGTTGCCAGCGTTGGTACACATAGATCCGGGCGATGAAATTTTCCCGGAGGACAGCATCGTTCAGCCGGCCTTCCTCCTCGACCGGCAGCAGTGGCAAGCGCTGCATCAGTACCCGGGCGAAGGCGCCGACGCCCTTTCTGGTTGCGCTGGAGCCTGTGTTGTCGTAAACCTTGACCCGCTCCATGCCGCAGCTTGGTGAATCCTTTTTGAGAATGAAACCACTGAGTCTGAGGTAGGAGGAAACCTCGGACTCGGCATAGTCCTGCAATCGACCGGTCACGTCCAGAGACGCATCGGTCACTCCTATCACCCGGGGATGCTCCGGGATACCGACCAGGCGTATCGGTGGGCGCGGAATACCCAGACCAATGGCCGTCTCGGGACACACAGGGATGAACTCCACGTGTTCGTCCAGTGCTTCCAACAGAAACGGGTTTCGTTTGTGGCCACCGTCATAGCGGACCTGATGACCGAGCAGGCAGGCACTGACGCCAACCTTGGGGGGTGTCTGCATCCTGTGGCTCAAGATTTTTCCTTTGTAGGAGAACGAGTTGTGTCAGATTGCGTGCTCTCTGGCAGTCTCACTACGAACCACATCAACACCAGTGCGAGGAGCAACAGCGAGGCTTTGCCGATCAGCGGCAGTGGGGCGAGGACCAGGGTCAGGGTGAAAGAGCAGAGGATCAGAAAAAGCGCCTTGGTCTTGGTGCTGCGACTGACCGTCTGGTGCTCCTGCCATTCCTGTATCGGGGGGCCGAACCAAGGGTGTGAACAGAGCCAATGATGCAGGCGGGTCGAGCCCCGGGAAAAACAGAAGGCAGCCAACAGTAGAAAAGGGGTTGTCGGTAACAGAGGCAACAGAACACCAATAAGCCCCGTGAGTAAAGACATCCAGCCAGTGATGATATACAAGGTGTTTTTCATAAAGCTGTCGATTTGCAAGTACGGTGGCTCTTGTTAGTCTTCTGGCTGTGCAAGCCGGTCCGGCACCCAATGCAGAAGGTCAATTCAATTGACACATATGACTAGTATAAGTGAACTTTTCTCATTAAGTATGGTTGTTTGACGCATGTTCGCGGTGAGGGGTTCCCTGTGAACGACTGCCGGGCGGCGACCCTGCTGTTGGTTACAGGTCCATGAGTCGATGGAAACAGACCTGTCAGGGTTCGATACCCAGGATACTGTTGAAGGGTCGCAAAACCTGGGGTGCCGGTGCTTCCGAATACGGCTCAGGTGGAGCGGGCCACTTGAGTCTCTATAGGTGATGGCGGGGCAAACCAACCCTAGTAGACAGGATTGAACACAGACACCAGCCTGGGCAAACAATGTGAATTCTGGGTACTTTAGCCGTTGTGGTCGTGATAGTGTTGGATAATCTTGCGAAATAAATCAAAAACCGGCTTGACGATTGATCCCGGCGGTGATGCACGCAGCTTTGAAACACCGCTGATGAGACCGTGATCACCGGCTGCTGAACAGGAAATCCAACTATGTCATCAACCTTAACCAAGCTGTCCGCGCTTATCTGCTGCATGCTGACAACAGGTGCATACGCCGATCTGGAGACTGGCAGGGAGTTGCATGAAGAAAATTGTATCGAGTGTCACATGATGGATGATCATACCGCACTCTATACCAGGGCAGACAGAAAGGTCGATTCACTGCATCGCCTGGGTGGCCAGGTTAGCGCCTGCACACAGATCCTCAACATCACCTGGTTTCCGGAGGAGGAGAGGGATGTGGTCGAGTACCTGAACACCGAGTACTACCACTTCTCCAATTGAGAGACCAGGATTCAGCGTCTGTCGACCCTTCGGCATGAGTGGGTCACACCGGTTGCGGCTGGTTGCACCGTTACTGCTTACCTGTCTGCTGATCGATCAGATAACCAAACAACTGGCCAGTCAAACCCTGTCCCCCTTGATCAGCAAGGTCTGGTTGAATGGTGTCGTGCGATTGATCTACGCGGAAAACACCGGGATCATGCAGAGCATCGGCGATGATCTACCCGGTGAGATCCGCCTTGGGTTGTTCACCCTCTTACCATCACTGCTGATCATCGGGCTGCTGCTGGTCGTCTTTTTACGCCGCCAGCCATCCAGGATATTCCTGATCGGCTCCTCGCTGGTCATTGGTGGAGGAATGGGTAATCTGCTTGATCGACTGTTCAACGAGGGCGCGGTCATCGACTTCGTCTATCTGGTGCTCTGGGGGCGCATGACCGGGATCTTCAATTTTGCAGATCTGTCGATCACGATCGGGACAGTCGTGTTGATCTTCTTGGGTCTCGCCAGGGTGATGCGTCTGCAACGATTCAGGACATAGCGGGCCTACCAGCAGACTGGCTTCAAGGCAACTTGTCCAGCAACTCACGGGCATTCCTGCCGGGGGGGGTGTCCACTCCGAGGTCCACGGCCCGTTGGAGAGCCAGTCTGGCCTCCTCGACATTGCCGACGCCGCTCTGCACAAAACCCAGGGTCAACCAGATGCGTTGAAATCTGGGGTCTAATTCACTACCCCGCTTGAGCACCGTCAGTGCCTCACTGGAACGCCCCAGATAGTGCAGGGTCAGTCCCAGGTTATTGTACGGTTCGACCTTGTGCGGGGCCAACTCGATGACGCGCTGATAGAGCTCCGCCGCTCTGACATAATCAGCTGACTGAAAGGCTTCATTGGCCTGTTGATCAACCACCATCGGATCGTTGGATGCTGTGGGTTGGGGGTAGTTCTGCAGACTGTCGATCAGTTGTTCGGTAGTCATTTCAGGCTGGCCCGTCACTGAAGAAGTTGCTGAGTCGCCAGCTGACCTGGCCTGGTCGGAATAATAGCTGCGGGTTAGGCTGAACACCACCAGACCAGTGATAATCAGCAGGAGCAGTATGATCGAAATCGTTTTGAAGTTCAGGGTCATGGTCTTAGGGCCGGCAGAATGAAAACTGTCGCTAAAGTTAATCGAAAAACCACTCGAGTGGTAGCGCATGAGACATAAAACGTGATCCGTCCCCGCTGTCACGCTCTGTCGCCCGTGCAGCCGTAGCGATTCAGATCCTGTGTTGTTCCCGCAACAGCTTCATTTGAAACAGGGTGTTTCTCTCCTCCTCCTCCAACAGATTCTCGATGAAGCGGATGGTGTTCAGATATTTGGGAATGATGTTGTAGCGCAAGGCATTGACCCGCTTCTGGGCCTTGCGCTGTTCAGTCATGAGCCGTTCCAGACTCATCGAGACCTCGCCCATCTTGGCCAGGCGCAAAGCCGCGTCAGCGAAATGTTTGCGGGTTTCGTCGAAGCTCGGGTCGGTACCGAACAGACCTACCGGATTCAGGGGCAGCAGTTGACCGCTGACCGAGGGATACTCCACCCCAAGGCTGCGTCTTGGCAGGATGTTCAGATCCAGTCCGGCTTCGACTCCCAGTGCCGCTTGATGCAGGGAGCGGCTGCCCATCCTCAGCTGGGCCATGCTCAGCCAGTGGTAGGCGGTCTTCAATGCGGCATGGGCATCGTCGCGTAGCTCCCGGTATTCCCGCAGGCGTTGATAGACCAGTCGGGTCAACAGCTCACGCTTCCTCTCGAGCAGATTATGTCCATCCTCCAGGAAGCGCACCTGTCGTTTCAGGTTCAGCAGCGTACTCTTGGTCGGTGGGGCCTTGAGTCTGGTAGTCACGATCCCTGCCTGTGGTATTTGGCCATCTCGGTCTCGGTGACCCGGGTCAGGGAGGACTGGGGGAACATGGAAAGCAGATCCCAGGCCAGGTTCAGGGTCTCCAGGATGCTGCGTTCCTCGTTTTCCGCCTGTTGTACGAAACGCGCCTCGAAGGCATCGGCGAACTCCAGATAGCGTTGGTCCCGGGAGGAGAGTTCGTCTGCGCCGATGATCGAGGCCAGGTTGCGGGTCTCCAGAGCCCGTGCGTAGAGGGCGTAGAGTTGGTTGGCCAGGTGCGGGTGGTCTTCCCGGGTGAAGTCCTTACCGATGCCGTCCTTCATCAATCGCGACAGGGAGGGGGAGATATGCACCGGTGGATAGATCCCCTGGTTGTGTAGTTCGCGGCTGAGCACGATCTGCCCCTCGGTGATGTAGCCGGTCAGGTCGGGTATCGGGTGGGTGATGTCGTCGCTGGGCATGGAGAGCACCGGCACCAGGGTGATGGAGCCGTGGCGATCCTTGATACGCCCGGAGCGCTCGTAGATTTCCGCCAGGTCGGAGTAAAGATAGCCCGGATAGCCCTTGCGTGCCGGCACGTCGCCCTTGGCGGTGGCCACTTCCCGCAGGGCCTCGGCGTAGTGGGTCATGTCGGTCATCACCACCAGCACGTGGTGATCCAGCTCGTAGGCCAGATATTCAGCGGCGGTCAAGGCCATGCGCGGCAGGGTTAAACGCTCCACCGGGGGGTCGTCCGCCCGGTTGATGAACATCACCACGTTGCTCAGCACCCCGGAGGAGGCGAACTCCTCCTTAAAGAATCGTGCGTCAGCATAGGAGACGCCCATAGCGGCGAAGACGATGGCGAAATGGCCCTCTTCATCCGGCAGCTTGGCCTGGCGTACGATCTGTGCCGCCAGCCGGTTGTGGGGCAGGCCGGAAGCGGAGAAGATCGGTAGCTTCTGGCCCCGTACCAGGGAGTTGAGCCCGTCGATGGTGGAGATGCCGGTCTGGATGAACTCCCGGGGATAGGTGCGCGCCGCCGGGTTCAACGGCGGCGCATTGATGCCCCGGTGCAGGCTGGAGACGATCGGCGGTCGATAGTCCCGGGGTCTACCCAAGCCGTTGAACACCCGACCGAGGATTTCGGGCGACAGGGCGATCTCCACTGGTTCATCCAGGAAACGTACCCAGGTATGCTCGATGTCCAGATTCTCAGTGCCCTCGAAGACCTGGATCAGTACCTCATGGGCCGAACTGCGGATCACCTGCCCGTTGCGGGTGGTCCCCGCCTGGTCCTTGATCAGTACCCGGTCGCCAAAGGCGATATTCGGTGCATCCTCGACGGTGACCAAGCCGCCGCTGGCGTTGCGCAGGGTACGATACTCTTTGGCGCCCATCAGCTTGCCTCCAAGCGCTGTGCATATTCCGCACGGATGACCTTGAAACTGTCGATGGCCTCCTGTTGGAAGGCCAGCAGCTGCTCGGTCTGGGATGAGTCGTAGAGCTCCTTGCAGCGACGCAGGCGGGCCATTACCGTTTGTCCGGCGAGCTCCTGTACCGGCACGCCCAGCTCGATCAACTCGCTGCCGAGGTCGTAGATGGTCAAGACCAGGTCGAGCAGTAGAAACTGCTTCTGGGGGGACGAGAAGGTGTCCACCGGGTCCAACGCGCTTTGCTGCAGCACCGCCTCCTTGATCAGGCTCGCCCCTTCCAGGACCCAGCGTTGGGCGGAGGAGAGCGCCTCCGGGCCCACCAGATTGACGATGCGCGAGAGCTCTGAGTCTCGCGCCAGGATCGCCAGGGCTTCGCCGCGGCGTCTTTCCCAGTTGCGATTCACCGCTTCATGCCACCATTTCGCCGCGGTGCTGACATCAGCGGAAAAGCTGTCCACCCAGTCGATGGCCGGGTAATGGCGGGCATCCGCCAGTTCTTTGGAAAGCGCCCAAAAGGTTTCGATGATCTCTTTGGTGTGGCTGGTGACTGGTTCGGAAAAGTCCCCGCCCGGTGGCGATACTGCGCCGATCAAACTGACTGAGCCTTTGCCGCAGTCCATGGTATCGACCCGACCCGCCCGCTCGTAGAAGGCCGCGAGGCGGGAAGCCAGATAGGCCGGGTAGCCCTCCTCCACCGGCATTTGGCCCAGTCGGCCGGAGACCTCGCGCAGGGCCTCAGCCCAGCGGCTGGTGGAGTCCGCCAGCATGACCACGTCATAGCCTTGGTCACGGTAGTACTCGGCGATGGTGATGCCCACATAAATCGAAGCCTCGCGGGCCACCACCGGCATGTTGGAGGTGTTGGCGATCAGCAAGGTGCGTTCCATCAGGGGACGTCCGGAGTAAGGATCCTTGAGCTGCGGAAAGCTGTCCAACACATCCACCAGCTCGTTGCCGCGCTCGCCGCACCCGACATAGATGACGATATCCGCATTCGCCCAGCGGGCCACCTGATGCTGGACGACTGTCTTGCCGGCGCCAAAGGGGCCGGGCACGGCGCATTTACCGCCTTTCAGCAGGGGGAAGAAGGTATCCAGGATGCGTTGCCCGGTGATCAGCGGTTCGACCCCGTGATCCCGCCCCTGATAGGGGCGCGGCCGGCGTACGGGCCAGTGATGGTAGAGCTTGAGTTTTTCGACGTGCCCGTTGGCCAAACGTACCCGGGCAATAGTCTCGTTCAGGCTGTACTGACCCTCAGGGGCGATCTCGATCAGTTCTCCCTGGATATTCGGGGGCACCAGGATGAGATGCAACAGGCTCTGCGTCTCCTGCACACTGCCCAGTTTGGCACCGCCGATGATCGGCATGTTCGGTTCCAGCAGGTCCGATGGCTGGAAATTCCAGAGTCGTTCCCGATCCAGCGGTTCGGGGCTCAGCCCCCGGGGGATTTGATCGCCGGCCTCGAGAAACATCTTCTCCAGCGGTCGCTGTACACCGTCGAAGATGCCGCCCATCAGGCCGGGCCCCAATTCCACCGAAAGCGGGCGTCCGAGGCCGGCTACCGGTTCACCCGGTCGGATCATTTCGGTGGATTCGTAGATCTGGGCCAGCGCCTCATCGCCCTGCAAGGCGATGATCTCGCCATAGAGCCCCAGATGGCCGATCCGCACCTGCTCGCCATTGCGTACACCAGGCAGGCGCAGGGTGACGATCGGACCATTGATCTGGAGGACGACGCCTGGTTGATTGGGATTGTTCATGGCTGGACCGCGTTGCTTACCAGGATGCGGATGCTTGGGGCAAGCTGGCATAGCAGATTGCCCCAGTCAGCGGAAAGGACAGAGTGTGATGCGTAGACAGCTGTTTCGATATGATCATTACTTGTTGAATGGTGCATTTTCATGATTTCACAGGTCGTCTGCAGAGGCATGCGGACTAGACACGTCCCCCATTGCCTGGTGATGGCAACAGACGCTCCACCAGGACTTGATGAATCTTGCGTTGCAGACGCTCGAGCCTGCCCTCGAAGGTATGGTCGATCTGGATTCTCTGATCCTCGGTGGAAACTCGCAGGCCGCCTCGGGTATCGATGCCGATCTCGGCCAACAGGTAGGTCTTGTCACCCGGAAGACCGCGGGTAAAGTCCTCCCAAGCGGATTCGAGTTGATGACGATCCTCTTCGTTGCAAAAGATCAGGAGCCGTTCCGCGTCGATCTGGCCGGCGGCCTGTTTGAGCAAGGCTCGCAACAGACCCAGGTAATTCGACGGATCCTGACGCAACTCGTGCATGCGCTCGGTCAGGCGTTCGATGACCGACTGCACCAGATTCCAGCGCATGTGATCCAGCACCGTCTGCAGCTTCAGTTCATCGGCCTGCACCTTGCGTAAATAGGCCCGATCCGCCAAAGATTTCGCCAGCAGGGTTTCTTTCTCCTCGCGCAGGTGCAGACGCTCACTGGATTCTCGCAGGATGTCGCGGCGTCCGACCTCGGCCGCCTTGCGGGTCTCGCTCGCCATCTCTTCGGCATGTTCGAGGATGGCTTTTTCCAGGGCTTCCACTTGATCCATGGGACGCTTCACAGGGTGCCTCCAGAGGTCGCTTGACTGCCCATCAGCCGTTCGATCTGTCTATCCAGATCACAATGGAAGCAGGTCGGGTCCTGCAGGGCGGGAACTTCCGAAACGACGATGCGGCCGCCTTCATTGCGCACTTGTTGGAGCAGCTTTGATTGGGCCATTTCAGGAGACTGTTCGAAGACGATAAAGGCATTCTGTGGGGTCTCCAGCAATTCTTCGATCAGTCGGTCGATATCCCGGATTTCCGGATCGACCAGCGTTTCGAAACCCACCAGACGAAAGCCGTCGGTGAGGGTCGGTCCGCCGATGAAGATCAGCCGGGTTCGCCTGTCGGTTGGGGGTTGGGCCATCGGTTTCAGAGTTTATCCAGCAACAGAATGCTGATCACCAGGCCATAGATGGCGATACCCTCCGCCAGCCCGAGGTAGATCAGCGTGCGGCCGAACACCTCGGGTCGTTCTGCGAGCACCGCCAAGGAAGCGGCGCCGATGGAACCGACCGCATAGGCGGCTCCCAGGGTACTGAAGGCGGTGGGGATGCCGACACCGATGAAAGCTACCGCCATGCCGATGGAAATGTCGTTCGCGGCCTCCGCCACTGCGGGATTCGCCATGGCCTCATCGATACCGAGAACAATCAAGGTTCCCTGGGCTGCGATGAAGATCAGCAGATTGGTGGCGAGAGTGGGTTTGAACCAGGCTCGTAGATCCCTCTCGGGGTGCCTTTGCAAAATCACCCCGGTGGCTATGATACCGATGATGAGTAGGGTCATCGCGCCGATCAGCCAATACATAATGTGCACCTCTCTGCCTTCGTTTGATTCATCATTTAGCCTCACTCAAGCCTGTTCATTCATAACTTCAGGGGTCTGAAGACCTTGCCGTCACCGGCGAAGAAACGGGTGAATCCCTCGTAATATTCAAGCCGCAAGACCTGAATGGTGACGATGGCGCCTTCCAGGATCATGATGAACAGATTGCCGAACAGGATCATCAGCCAATGCCCCGCCTCGCCCATGCTGTTGGCCAGGGTGAATACTGCGATCGCCAGGGCTACATGGTTGAGGCTGAAGGCCGCCACACGGAGAAAAGAAAGGGTATTGGAGATGTACCCGATGATCGTCTCGAAGGTCTCGATTAACGCCACCATGATACGCTCGGTCAACGCCGCCTGCTCAGAGATCAATTTGTACGCGAATAGACTGCCCAGGGTCAGGATTGCCAGTAGACTCCAGACCGGGCCGGTGTCGACCTTCAGGTAAAAGCCGTAACCCATGCCCAACAGGCCGGTGTAGAACAGCAGGCTGAGCAGCCCATTGGGGGCGAACAGGGCGCCTCTGTAATCACCCAATGTCAGATGGTTGAGAATATTGATCAGGCTGACCAGGACGAGAAAGCCGATGCCCCAGGTAAGGGCGACGGAGAGCATATAGAGTGGATCGGTGAGCGGACTGATCCACACCGCATGCAGGATGTGTTCGTAACCGAAGAGACTCCCGTAGAGGAATCCGAAGATGACGGATGAGATCCCCGCGGCCATGGCGAAATAAGTGAAGGTGCCGAGGCGGCGGCGGGCCAGCAGGGCGGCGATGAAAAATACCGCGCCGTGTCCGACGTCGCCGAACATCATACCGAACATACAGACGAAGGTGATCGCAAACAGGCTGGTGGGATTGAACTCCCCATAGCGGGGTACGCCGTATTGGCTGACCAGGATGGAGAAGGGCTGCAGGAACTTGTTGTGCCGCATGACCGAAGGCACCAACGGGCGTTCATCCTCGGTGGGATCACGCGTCTGCAGCACGAAGGGATTAGCGAGTCTGTTTTCCAGGGCCTGGGTGAGCCGCAGGATATCTGCGGACGGCACCCAGCCGCGAAGTTGCGCCAGACTGCCCCGGTGACGCGCCGCCTCGCCAAGTTGTACGAATGGCCCGGCGAGCTGCAGGATAGTGGCGGATTCCCTGAGTTTCGGTTTGACGGATTCCAGCCAGTCCGTGAAGTCTCTGTGCAGAAGCGTGAGACGTTGATGGGTCTGGTTGCGCCTCTCCTGCAGGGAGAGGGCGGCCTTACGGGGTTCCGTGTGCAATGCTTCAGGCAGTTCGAATGCCCGGAAGCCAGCGGTGTCAAGCACCGATTTCAGATGCGGCGATCGGCCCGCCCCAGGTCCGAAAATGATGACATGGGTATTGGGGCTCTTCTCCAGGTACTCAATCAACAGATATCCATCCAGACTCACCGCGTCACGTAATTGGACCAGGTGCTCCTGGGGTACGCTGCCGATATGGATATCCAGGAACCGCTTGTGCGATTGCAAGCGACCGAGATCGATTTTCAAGTGTCGGAAGTTGCTCAGGGTGTTCTCGAGCTGTTCGATTTCGTGGAGTTCGTCGAGATGGGAGCGTTGCGCCTCTTCGTGGTCGGAACAGTGTTGCCAGGCTTCGCCCAACCAATGGTTGGTCTCCATGAGAGTCTGTTCGCTGATCGGTTTGTGAGTCTGATCCTGCAGCGCCGGTTGGTAACCACTGGAAGTCGTTATCTTTTGCAGCCGGGTGCTGGCCTGCTGGTGAAGTTCCCGGTAGCGGTGACCCGGGATATCGGTCAACAGCCGATCCGGGTCGGACCTGGTATCTGGATTGAAAACACCCAGTTCGGCCAGCAGTAATGAAGCGGCCGGCAGATCCGCGGTCAGGATCTGGAGTCTCGCGTGTTTCATCGGCAGCGGATTAAACACCCTTCGCCCCCAGGTTAGTGATCAAGTCTCTCATGATGCCCGCTCCATGACTTCGGGCTCGGCCCAGGACGCTACCGCCTCCTCGATAATCGCCTGGTCCAACTCCAACAGGCGACCTTGCAGGATTGCGAAGAGGCGGCGTAGATCCTTCTCCCTGGCCACCATGTAGCCCAAAGCTGCAACCACCACGCATGGACTGAAACGGATCAGTCGTCGCGCCTGTTCCGAGACATGCATGTCGAGTCGTTGCCTGATCTGCATGCTGTTGGTTGATCCCCGCAGGAGATTGGCGTATCTCAGCGGCAGTTTTGCCAGCAGGTCGTCGAAGCTCTGCAGATTGGAAAGCGCCATCAGGCGCTGACGGGTGAGGTACCCCCCGTTGGGTATCAATAGGTAGTAAGCCTTGCTCGGGGCGAAGTCATAGGCGAACCGATAGCGCAGTAACCAGAGGATATTCTGACGATCGATGAGGGTGCTGACCAGGTGTTTGAGCCCCTGTTGGTCTGTTACCTCGGTGGTTTGCACATAGCGGGCGAGCCCGCTGTAGTAAAGCCGGTCAATCGCTGCATCGAGTGAGAAGGACTCATTCTTCTCTTCATAAACCTGCCTGGCCTGGCGGGCGATCGTGGCGTATGCGCCCCGTTCCAACAGCCGCAGCATCTCGAGTACGTTCTCGGCATGCAGCAGGGTTTCGTGGGGCAGGCGAATGTTGTCCGGCAGTTCGTGTAGATCGTCCCGGATGGTTTCCAGGCTCAGGCCGTTGAGCTTGCCTCTGATCAGGGTCTTCAGGTTATACAGCTCGAATTTTCGGGACCAGTAGAGGAGCAGCTCCCGGGCCTTACCCGCCAAGGGGTAGAGTATGATGCCAAATTCCAACATCAGCAGGCGTATCATGCTGCGTTCCAGTTTGGTGCCGGCATAATGCGGGTCTGCGGTCTCTTCCAGGATCGATCCCAGGGACAGTCTGTCGGATAGATCGGTCAGGGGGACCTGTAGCAGGTTGGGGACCTCCTGTTCGGTCAGCAACTGGTTGCTGAGAATCCTGATTCGGGTTTTTAAATAGACCTGGGAACCGCAGATATTCATCGCCGATGGGACGTCAATCGTCGGCCTGTGGATCGATCAGCACAGCAAAGGCTGCATCCAGTGCTTCCTCCTCCCTGGCTTCTGCATATTTTCTCAGCTGTGCATGGCGTTCGTCGTATCGGCGTTTGAGTTCTGCGATGGTCTGTTCCGCCCGGTGCTGCGCTTTCTCGAGAAATCCGTTGTGTAACTCAGGCAGACGGGCCTCGAAGCGGTCCTCTTCGGCTCGGGCCTCGAGCATGGCCTCCTGCAGGATACGTTGACGCTCCTCATTGGCTCTTTGGTGAATCTGCTCGGCCTTCATTTCGGTGTCAAGCAGGCGTTGCAGGGTCTTTTCCATCGGCATGGGCGGTTATCCGTAGGATGAATAATCTGTCATGGGAAAGAGACCTGTGTTCTTCGGGTTCTCCAGATCCGTAAGCGTCACTTAGTTTAATCAATGGGACCGGATATTGCCTTAGCGGAGACAGTATCAATTGAGCTGGATCATGAACCGCTGGCCTGCGGCCCGCTTGCGCTGAGGATTCGGCCGCCTGATAGGACTCAATCGATGACTGAGGTACCGCGTTTGTGTGGTGCGAATATTCCAAAGACGTATATCCGTTGCAGGGTCGTTTTGAAACAAATTGAAACAGGTCGGCTTGATTTTGAAGCCGATTTGAAACAACTGGCGACTAAACTCCCGAAGAGGGTTCGTTTGTTGTAAGAGGGAGTACCATGCGCAGTCAATTCTCCGTGAAACGAGAGACCTCTGAGTATGATGATTCAGGTGATCGTTGGTATGCGGCATGCGATGACGAACAATTCGTCTGTGCACCAGACAAGGGTTGGTATGTGGAGAGTCGGGAAGGAGAATTCGGCCCGTTTCCAAGCCTTCAGGACGCTGAGGATTTCTACTACAGTCGCTTCAGACATTGAGCCGTAAAACACGCGAAGCGGTAACCGACCGTTTTTGAGGTGAATAGCAGATGCCACTCTCCCGAGGCAGTCTCTGATTACCAGGCAAGGGGCCGGTCCGTTGGCTGAATGCTGAAAAAAATCATAGGATCCCTGGTCTTGGCCAGCTGCCACGCTTCCCCGTCGCCGGTCGTCACTCAATTTAACGGTTGTTCAAAATCGCGGGCATGCGATTGGGGTATCCTATTAGGACTGAGAAACCGGCTTAGCTGCTGGTTTTCATAGGGTTTTCCCGACTATTTCGTATGCCTCGTGTATCTACAATGGTTCTACAACAGACCAACAAGCCACGGAACGACATGCAGGCTTCCAAACGTGCCTTCCAAAAACTACTGATCAGCACGATCCTGACCGTAATCGTGATGTTCAGCGTTATGGGGTATCTGGTCTATTCCGGCAACCGGATAACTACCAAATACACCCCGTTGTTGGATGCGGCGATGGAGATGATGCTGGAGACGACCACTGCCCATCTGTGGTTTATGGAAGTGATCTCCGGCGACAAACAGGGCACCATCGAAAAGGTCAGGCAGCATCTGGACAAGGCCGACTGGTATGCAGGAGCGATGTTGGAGGGGGGGCGGAATCAGGAGGAGGTGATTCTGCCGTTGACGGATCAGGCGCTGCGCAACTCGGTGCAGATAGCCCGTAGAATCATTGCCCAGTTCAAAGAGATTTCACACCTTCGCCATGCACGCAGCTTGGATGACTTGGCTGGTTCGAATATTGATCAGCGTTTTGATCGGGTATTCAAAGAGTTCTTGTCGGTGGCAGGGGATGTGGAGTTAAAGCTCCAGCAAAAGATTCAGACAGAGCTGGCAGGTTTCCGGCTGATTGCCGGGGGCTTGATTGTCGGTACCTTGTTGATTGTCATGTTCGTGGTGATCAAACTGATCAAATACGAACGTGATCAGCTGCGCCATATCGAACATATCGACGAGGCGCGGGGGCACATCGAAGCGCAAAGCAGACAACTGGATCATCAGGCGAATTTCGATCAGCTGACCGGGCTGCCGAATCGGGCCCTGTTCATGGATCGGTTGCAGCAAGCCCTCAATCATGCGATCCACGAAGAACACAATGTCGTGGTGATGTTTGTGGACCTAGACAAGTTCAAGTCGGTCAAGGATACCCTGGGGCATCAGGCAAGTGACGGACTGATCGAACTCGCCAGCAGAAGGATCCATGAGTGTGTCCCTGAAGAAGATACCGTCAGCCGGTTTACCGGGGATGAGTTCGGTGTGGTTCTAACGGCGATTCAGAATCGGGAGAAAGCCATGGATATGGCCAACCAGATCGCTCGCAAGATCAACCTTTCCCTTAACCAACCGTTCCTCGTGGATGGCAGAAAATTGATTCTCTCAGCCAGCATCGGGATTGCGGTATCGGTGGGTGAGGGATGCACAGCAGAAGACCTGCTGCGAAAGGCGCATATCGCCATGCATCATGCCAAGGTGGAGGGCGGTAACAATCAGAAGTTCAATACCGATGAGCTGAATGAAGCCGCAAACCAGCGCTATGAGGTCGAACAGGCCTTGCGCACTGCTTTGGTAAATGGTGAGTTTATCCTCTATTTTCAACCGCAGTGGGAAGTAGAGAGCCACAGACTGGCGGGTTTCGAGGCATTACTGCGCTGGAATCACCCGAAGAAGGGCCTGGTCCTGCCCGACTACTTCGTGCAGGTGGCCGAATCGACCGGCCTGATCGAGGAGATCGACAGTTGGGTGTTCAAATCCGCCTGTGCCCAGTACGCCGAGTGGGTTGGCCAGGGGCTCAGGCCGGGTCGAATCTCAGTCAATCTTTCTCCGGGTAAGCTCCATCAGCGCAAGATCGCGAATGAAATTGCAGACCTGTTGCTGGAATATGAGATTCCAAACCAGGCGTTCGAGCTGGAACTGACCGAGACCAGCCTGATGGAGAACAGCTATCGGACCCACAAGATACTGGAAAAATTCAAGCAGTTGGGTGTCAGGCTCGCCATCGACGATTTCGGGACCGGTTATTCGTCCATGGCCTATTTGCGTGATTTTTCCATCGATGTATTGAAGATCGACCGCTCCTTCTTCACCAGTCTGGGCAAGGATCCGACTGCCGAGGCGATAGTCCGGAATATCGTCAATCTGGCCCATGCCCTAGAGATGCAGATTGTGGCGGAGGGTATCGAAAATATGCAGCAGTTGCAGTTGGTCAAAGAGTTGCTCTGTGAATATGTGCAGGGCTACAAACTCGGGATACCCATCAGCTCCGTCGAGGCATCGGCGTTGCTGGCGTCCGACCAGGCGCAAAGCAATCCGCATTTCCTCCATTGAACACCGAACTCGTGCTAGTCGCTTCTCGGCATGAGCTCTGGCTCGACCCGCTGGTAGCCGATCTCCGCGAGTTTTTCCAGATAGGCGTGCCAGAGTTGATCCTGAAACTTGCCCAAATTGTAGAGATACTTCCAGTCATATAGACCAGAATCGTGGCCATCGTCGAAGACGATCTTGATCGCGTAGCTGCCTACCGGTTCGACGCGTTCGATAGAGACCATCTCCTTGCCCTTTTCCAGTTTCGCCTGGGCCGGAGTATGGCCGCGGGTTTCGGCCGACGGCGAATAGACCCGTAAATACTCGCAGGGCAGGGCAAAATGTGAGCCATCATCGAAGGCGATGTCGAGAAATCGGGATTGCTGATGGACCTTGATCTCGGTAGGTCTGGGATGCTGTTCCACGTGGTTTACTCCGATACAAGGCCGGCTGCTTCCGGCCAACCCTGGCAGTGACGGATGATCAGCTGTGTGAGCATCCGGATATGCGTCTCCCGGTCATTCAGGGCCGGGATGTATTGGTAGTTCTTACCCCCCGCCTCGAGAAAGTAATCGCGATTTTCAACCGCGATCTCTTCCAGGGTCTCCAGACAGTCCGCTGCGAAGGCCGGACAAACCACTTGCACGCTGTCTATCCCGTGTTTGCCCCAATCCTTCAGGGTCTCGTCGGTATATGGCTTGACCCATTCCTGTTTGCCAAAGCGGGATTGGAAACTGATCGCCCAGGAAGTCTCGCCCAGACCCAGCTGTTCGATGGTATCCTGGGCGGTCTGGCGGCATTCGTTGGGATAGGGATCACCTTGCTCGAAATAATCTTTGGGAATGCCATGGAAGGAGAACAGCAGTTTGTCGCTGACTCCATTGGCCTGGCGATGATCCCTGATGCTCTCAGCCAGAGCCTGAATATAAGCCGGGTCATCATGGTAACGGTTGATGAATCTGAGCTCAGGCAGCCAACGCCAGCCTTGTAGCTCATGGGTCACCGCGTCGAAGATGGAGGCCGTGGTGGTGGCTGAATACTGGGGATAGAGCGGGACCACCAGGAGCCGTTGCACATTGGCCAGGCGCAGTTCCTCCAGGCCCGCATTGATGGACGGGTTGCCGTAGCGCATGGCCAGGGTCACTTTTACCCGTCCGTTGAGTTGTTCCTGCAGGGCACTATCGATGGCGGCATGCTGCTTTTGAGAGATCGCCAGCAGCGGTGAACCCTCTGTGGTCCAAACCGAACGGTAGGCCTCCGCCGAGCGTTTGGGCCTGATGCGCAGCACGATACCATGCAGAATGAGCATCCAGAGGATACGGGGTATCGCGACCACCCGCGGGTCGCTGAGAAATTCCGCCAGGTATCGCCGTACCGCATCGGTGGTCGGTTCATCCGGCGTCCCCAGGTTGACGAGGAGGATACCGAGACGGTCATCGGTTTGCGCCAACTGATTGGATTGGTTTTTATATTTCACGGTCAATGCGTTTCAGATTTGATTGGATAGACGGATTCTTGCCTCAACCCGCGCCTTATTCAACAGGGTTTTGTTGTGTATTTCGGGGAATAGCCGCCAGAGTCGCTCAATCTGGGCGGAATTCTTGACTGCCAACCGCTCGACCATGTCGCGGGTGGAGGGGGGGAGTCCAGACAACAAGAGGATCTTGGGCGCCTTCCAACTGATGTAGTCCATGACCAACCGATAGTCCTCTGATTCCTGCCAGTCCAGGCTCACCGGCAACTCGGGAAAGGCCGAGGCGGGTTGGTCAGTTACGCCTTCGCTGACTGCTGTACCTCCGGTGTCTGCGTCTCGCAGATACCAGGCGCGTCGATGGTTTTGGCCACTGCGGCCGCGCACCAGTGCCTCGAGTACCGTTGCATGAATTCGCGGGTTGTGTCCATCGTTTTCGGGTAACTCCTGCTCTTTCAACTGTTGCGAGACAAAGCTGAAGTCCCCGGGCCCCGCTGCGCTCCAGCGCTTGAATGGTTTTTGTTCCAGTTCGGTCTCGGTTCTGGCACTTTCGAGTAACGCAAAGGGGTTACCAGTGGCTTCATCTAACATCCAGAGTTCATAGATGTCGGCCTGTGGGAAGGGTAAAAGCTCGAGTGTCGGAACCAGGCATTCGAGCAGCTCTTGTGCAGATCTGAGCATGCCTGCAGTATTGAACAGGGGATTCAGGGGCACCTGTTGCAGGTCCTCCGTTCGAGACCAGAGCCCGAAGGTGAAATATTGCGGTTCGGCAAAGGGTGTATTGGCCCAGAGCCCTTGTGGGCTCTCACTGAGCACTTGGATCTCCCAGGTGTGTCCGTTATGGCTCAGTGCCCTGGCGTCCGGCGTGGTGACCACCTGTAAGACCCCATTGAAAGGGTTGAGTCGGCGAATACTGAAGGCATTGTCGGGTGTCTGAGGCATGCATCTGTAGCCTACCTCAGTCGGCTGGTGCAGGCGAGATGTGAACTGCTATATTACCCGGGTCTGCAATGCCGCGAGTCTTCAATACACCTCCTGAAACCCGTTGAAGCATCCATGAGTAACCTGCGAAATCCACGACTGATCACTGGGAACAGCAGTGGTTTGGGGCATGCACTGACCCAACATTGCCTGGCCCAGGGCTGGGCGGTGTATGGCTGTAGTCGACGAGGTTGCGCGGATCAGTCGGGAAACCAGCATGATCTGCGTTGCGATCTCACGGATCTCGAGGCAATTCCGGGCAATTTATCCACGCTCTTGGCAGGGGTTGAGGGGCTTGATTTGGTGTTTCTCAATGCGGGTGTGTTGGGTCAGCTGAAGGCGATGCATAACACCTCGCTACAGGAGATACAGGCAATCATGGACCTGAATGTTTGGGCGAACAAGCAGATTCTGGATTGGCTGCATCAGTGGGGTAGACCAGTCCGGCAGATCGTCTGCATTTCGTCCGGCGCCGCGGTGAACGGCAACAAGGGTTGGGGTGGATATGCACTCTCAAAATCCGCCCTGAATATGCTGGTAAAGCTCTATGCCCATGAATTCCCCGAGACCCATCTTTGTGCCTTGGCACCGGGGCTGGTGGACACCGCCATGATGGACTACCTGTGCACCTCGGTCGATGCTGATGAGTTTCCCGCAGTGCGGCGCATTCAAGAATCTCGGGGGACAGCAGATACACCCTCGCCGGCGTTGGCGGCGCGCTTGATCCTGGATGCACTACCGACGCTTTTGAACTATCCAAGCGGGAGTTATGTCGATATCAGAACCCTGTGAACCTTGCACCGCTATGCCGGTTGAACCTGAACAGGTGTTGTTGTTCGTAGGTGTCGAGAACGCCAGTCGAAGCCGGATGACGGAGGCTTGTGCCCGCATGCATGAGGGACATCGTTTGCTGACATACAGTGCAGGACCAAAACCCGGTGGTTCGGTCAATCCGCAGGCCGTCCAGGCGATGCGACAACAGGGTTACGAGTTCAGCTCAGATGGCTTGCAGGTGTTTTACGACCTGCCTGAGTACTGCAGATTCGACGTGCTGGTTACCAAGAGTTGCAGGACCAGCCGCGGGCATGTTCCCGCGCTGATGCGGGAAGAATGGCTGCTGCCGGATCCATGGAATCTGCCGCATACGCAGTTCATTCAAGTGTGTGACATGTTGGAACGAACGAGTGCAGGATCTGTTGGTCCGGTTCGATACCTGAACGTCCGGCGGGCATGCTTGTGAACCGGGTGAAACGCAAGCAGATCTTTCAGCGCCTGCGGGACGCCAATCCGAACCCGACGACCGAACTGAACTTCTCAAGCCCCTTCGAGTTGCTGGTGGCGGTTACCCTGTCGGCTCAAGCCACTGACAAGGGGGTCAACAAGGCCACGGCGCGGCTATTTGCAGTGGCCAATACCCCTGAAACGATCCTCGCCCTGGGCGAGGAAGGGCTGAAGCAGTACATCAAGACCATCGGTTTATTCAACAACAAGGCGAAGAATATCATCGCCGCCTGCCGTATCTTGGTGGAGCGCCACGATAGTCTGGTCCCCCGGGAGAGAAGTGCCTTGGAGGCCCTGCCCGGTGTCGGCCGTAAGACCGCCAACGTGGTGTTGAATACGGCTTTTGGGCAGCCCACCATGGCGGTGGATACCCACATCTTGCGGGTCGCCAACCGTACCCGGCTGGCACCGGGCAAGACTCCGCTGGAGGTGGAGAAGAAACTGTTGCGCTTTACACCGACGGAATTTTTGCAGAATGCCCACCACTGGTTGATACTGCACGGACGCTACACCTGTATCGCCCGTAAGCCCCGGTGTGGCAGTTGTATCATCGAAGACCTCTGTGAATACAAACAAAAGGAGACCGACTGATGTCGAATACCATCCTCCGAGTCGTCTTTACCTTCGCCATTCTTATCATGTTACTGCCCAATGCCCGGGCCGATGATGGACTGGTGAACCTACGCAGCCAGTTCGATGTGGCGCAAACCCTCGACAGATTCGAGGCGGCAGCCAAAGCAGCGGGCCTCAAGGTCTTTACCCGAATCGATCACGCCAAAGGGGCCGCCAGTGTGGGCAAATCCTTGCGACCCACCGAATTGCTCATTTTCGGCTCCCCCAAAGTGGGTACTGGGGTGATCAGTAGTAATCAACGGGCGGCGATCGATCTGCCGCTGAAGGTACTGGCTTGGCAGGACACCGAGGGTGTCGTCTGGTTGAGTTACCTGCGACCAGCGGTGATGTTCAGCCGTTACGCTATCGGAGACCGGCCCAATATCAAGAAACAGATGAGCGGTGCCTTAGCCAAGTTAGCGAAGACCGCCACCCAACCTTGAACATGTTTGGCCTCCCTGACTGACTGGATTGCCCTAGGAATTAAAGTTATCGCTAAGGTAGAATCGACTAAACTTATCCGTAGCGATCAATTCCAAGTGCCTGAGAGTTGTGTGAATTGAAACCTGGGGTTAGAACAACAACAATAAAGGAAGTAGTGACTATGTTCGGGAATGATAGACAGCAAATGCGTCAGGTCTTCGTCGAAGCCTGGCGAAAGTACCGTGAGGGGATCTCCTTGGAACCCTTGGAACAGGTTGTTGCGTCGGTGGTCCTGGAGCACCCGGAGTACCAGGGGTTGCTCACTGATCCGGAGCAGGCGCTGCATAAAGAGTTCCCTCCGGAAGCGGGGGAGAGCAACCCATTTCTCCATATGGCGATGCATATCAGCTTACAGGAGCAGGTCTCGACCAATCGGCCCAGCGGGGTGGCGGGACTTTATCAGCAATTGACCCAAAGCCTGGGTGATGTGCATGAAGCAGAGCACCGTCTGATGGAATGCCTCGCCCATATGCTGTGGGAGGCTCAGGCCAATCATCGTTTGCCCGATGAACAGGCCTATCTCGAGTGTGTCAGGAAGATCGTTTACTGACGGGATCTGTCAGATTGATATTAATAGGTTGATATACAAGGATTAAATGGCTGAGGTCAATGATAGGAACTGCACCCTGTGCCGGGTCATGCGTGGTTTGGCGTTTGGTGGGCTGGGGGCGGCGATCGGTGGTTATGGGGCGCTCCTGTTTGGCGTCGATCGACAGGAGGCAATGTTCTACGCCCTGTTCGGCGCACTCGCGCTGACCGCGTTTATGCATCGTAAGAAAAGCGAGCCTCCCGATGCATGAGACTGGTGGACTCAAGGTCTGGCATGGGCGATTTCATATAGTTGACACAGCGCCCTGAAATTGAGTTAGGCTTAGGATAGCAAGAGGTGAAAATCTTTGGTTTGCACCGAATGTTAGGAGGCATTGATAGAACCTGACAACAAGGGGGATCCTATGAATAAAACCTGGGTCGTTGCCGCTGATACCAGTCGTGCCAGAATCTTCGTTTCCGACAAACCCGTGAGTGATCTTCTGGAGATACAGACTCTGAGTCATCCAGAGGCCAGATTACACGAGGGTGATTTGATCTCGGATACCAGTGAAGGCGAACCCGATGAACACAAGCATAGCGACGCCGATCGGTTTGCGGCACATGTCTGTGCAACCCTCGAGGCAGGACGCAAGTCCGGTGAATTCAATAGACTCTATCTGGTGGCGGCACCCAATTTCCTGGGCAAACTGCGAAAACATCAATCCAATGCCATTAAACAACTGCTGGCGGGCGAGGTGGATAAGAATCTTGCCGCTCACTCTGTGGAAGATATTCGTAAACAACTACCAGATTATCTCTAGTGGATGAGGAGATTTTGCTGTAGCTGATGCGGCATTGAGATCCTTGAGTATGGAGTCGTTGGAACCGCTGCACCCCAAGCAGCTTTACCACGCCAGTCAACTCGATGGGTTGGAATTCACGTCCACCGATCAATTGCAACCCCTGACCGAGTCCGTGGGTCAGGGTCGTGCTCTCGATTCCATGGCCTTTGGTGTGGGTATTCGTCATGAGGGATACAATCTCTACGTGATGGGATCCACCGGTATCGGACGCCATTGGATGGTGACCGAGACCCTCAATCGGCTTGACCGACCAATTGGGGGGCAATCATCCGACTGGTGCTACCTGAACAATTTCGACGCTCCACACAAACCCATTGCGGTCTCTCTGCCCCCTGGAAAGGGTCGGGTATTGCGCAAGGATATGCGGCAATTGGTCGAGTCGCTCCTGGATGCCATTCCTGCCGCCCTGCAGAGTAAGGAGTTTCGTAAGCAGGCCGAGGTGATCAGCGGCGATCTGAAGCGCAGAGAAGAAAGGATGGCCGCGGAGTTTGACCGACGAACCCGTGAAGAGGGCATCGCGTTACTGCATACACCGACCGGCTATTCACTGGTCCCGGTCAAGGATGACAAACTGATCTCCCCGGAGGAGTTCGAGAAACTGCCTGACGAGGAACAAAAATCCATCGAACAAGTGGTGGAAAAGTTCCATGACGAGCTGCGCAATACCCTCGCACAGATACCGATCTGGAAGCGGGACATGCGCCAGCGTTTCAAAAAATTGGAACGTGAATTCGTCGGTATCACCCTGGAACAGCTGATGCAGGATCTGTTTCAGAAATATGCGGATCATCCAGATCTTGTCAGTTACCTGGATGCCGTACGCGAGGATGTGCGGGAGAACCTCGAACTGTTTCGACCTGCCGATGAGACCGAGGAGGCGCCATTGGAGGCCGATGACCCTCGTTTCATACGCTACAAAGTCAATCTCTTGGTGGACAATCGGGATGGACCAGCCGTACCCCTGGTTTACGAGGCCAATCCCACCTATCAAAATCTGCTCGGACGGGTTGAGCACATGGCCCGGATGGGTACCCTGGCAACCGACTTCACTCTGATCAAGGCAGGCGCCCTGCATCACGCGAATGATGGATATTTGGTGCTGGATGCGGAGAAGCTGCTGACCAATCCATTCAGTTGGGAGGCCTTGAAACGAACTCTCAAGTCCGGTGAAGTGCGTATCGAATCTCTGGAACGTCAGCTCAGTCTGGTGAGTACGATCAGCTTGGAGCCCGATCCCATACCCATCACTCTCAAGGTGGTGTTGATCGGAGACCGTCGCATCTATCATCTGCTCAAGGCCTATGATGCGGATTTCGGCCAGTTGTTCAAGGTGGCGGTGGATCTGGCTGAGACCCTGCCGCGGAAAGACGGTAATGACAAACGGTTTGCCGAGCTTATCGCCACGCTGCAGCAGCGGGAGAGGCTGTTGCCGGTCAGTCGCCCTGGGGTAGCCCATATCATTGAGCAGAGTGCCCGCAGAGCCCAAGGCGGTAACAAGCTGTCCCTGCACATGGGAGGTCTCACGGATCTGTTGAAGGAGGCCGACTTTTGGGCACGGGAGGAACAGAACGGGCAGGTTGAAAAACGACATGTGCAGCAGGCTCTCGACCACCAGACTCGACGGGTCGGCCAATTGCAGGAACACCTGCAGGAGGAGATCCTCGAGGGCAATCTGATGATCGATACGACGGGGATTCAGCTCGGTCGGGTGAACGGTCTCTCTGTGATCCAATTGGGTGATCATGCCTTCGGTTTGCCGAGCAGGATCAGTGCCACGGCCCGTCTCGGCAGTGGCGAGCTGGTCGATATTGAGCGGGAGGTGGACCAGGGTGGGCCGATCCACAGCAAGGGAGTCTTCATCCTTTCTGCGTATATCAATCGACGCTACGCCCGCTACCAGCCCCTTTCCCTGGCCGCCACCCTGGTGTTCGAACAGACCTATGGGGAGGTGGAGGGAGATAGCGCTTCTGCCGCGGAGCTGTGCGCCTTGCTCTCAGCCCTGGGGGATATACCGCTAAAGCAGAGTCTGGCGATTACCGGCTCAGTCAACCAGCATGGCGAGATGCAACCGATTGGTGGGGTCTGTGAAAAGATCGAAGGTTTCTTTGACATCTGCCAGGCCAGGGGGCTGGACGGTACTCAGGGGGTGATCATTCCTGTTGCCAACCGCCGGGATCTGATGCTCAAGCAGGCCCTTATCGATGCGGCGAGTAAAGGTCGGTTTCAGGTCTATGCGGTCAACCATGTCGAACAGGCGATGCAACTGCTCAGCGGACTGGAACCAGGTGTGGCTGACAATCGGGGTATCTATCCCGACCAGACCATCAACGGTTTGATCCAGCAACGCTTGGCGGAGTGGCTGGCCATTCGTATGGATCTGGCGCAACATGAGAAAAGCGAGAGTTGAAGGGGATGGCCAATGATCGCCAGATCATTCCCCGGATCTCTCAACATTCGCCAAGGTGATTCTATTCCCACCTGATCGCTTGGATGTGTAACAAGCCTGATCGGCCGACTCGATCAAAGTTTCGATATCATGACTGGATTGATCGATGTTGACGCCCCCGATGCTGGCGGTGACTGTAAACCGTTGGCCGTGATGCGAAATGCGGTACTCCGCTACTGCCTGCCGGATTTTTTCCGCGATCACCATGGCGGCCTGGGTGTCACAGTTACTGAGTAGGATGGCAAACTCGTCTCCACCCAGCCGTCCGGCAATGTCCTGTCCCCTGATAGTGCTTCTTATGATCCGGGTGATGGATTTGAGCGCCAGGTCTCCAGTGGAATGGCCGGCAGTGTCGTTGACGCTTTTGAGTCCATCAAGATCGATATACAACAGGCAATGTTTGTCATTATTACGACGTAGATTCTGTACCGCTGTGCGCAGTTGGTCCAGAAAGGCGCGTCTACTGGTCATGCCGGTCAGGTTATCAGTGGAGGCCTCGTATTCGAAGATGCGTTTATCGAGCAGTTCGGTTTGGGCCGCTGCTGCAAACAGGCCAAGGAAGGTGAAAATGATCAGAAATGTAATATTGAGAAAGACCGTGTCTATCTCTTCTACATTGAATTTCTCCGGGTAGAACCAGGCGCCGGTGAGGATGAAGG
>JASJBU010000044.1 GCA_030066355.1 Gammaproteobacteria bacterium
GGGGTAAAATGGCAATCTTGAATTATTTCAGTGAAATAGAACGAGGAGTGGTTGACAATCTCTACGAAGCGAAAATGTTGATACTCGGCGAAGGAAGCGCCGGTAAAACGAGTTTATTACGCCGTTTATACAAACCCGATTTGGCATTACCAACAGAACATGAAACAACCCGAGGTATTGATGTAATACGGCAGACTTTCAAGCTGAAAGATGGACGGAAGTTTCGGTTAAATGTCTGGGACTTTGGCGGGCAGGAGATCTATCACGCCACCCACCAGTTCTTTCTCACCCGGCGTTCGCTCTACCTGCTGGTGGATGACACCCGTAAGGATCACCGGTCTGTCTCGGATGAGGGGTTCAAATACTGGCTGGAGTTGATCGATCTGTTCAGCGATCACAGCCCCGTACTGATTTTTCAGAACGAGAAGGGTGGACGCAGCAAGGCCATCGATCTGGCCGGCATCAAGGGCCGCTACGACAACGTCATGGATCGTTATCGTGGTAATCTGGAACAACCTGGTGCGGCAAGTGAACTCGGTGATGCTATTGAATATTACGCCAGTCATCTGAGCCACATTGGCGATGAGCTACCTGCCTACTGGGTCAAGGTCCGTGAGGCGATCGAGGAGCGGGCAGAACTGACGCCTTATATCTCCCAGCAGGAGTATTTCGATCTGTTTTCGCAAAACACGGCGTTCGACCGCAAGCGGGCCTTGCATCTGAGCAGCTATCTGCACGACCTGGGTGTGTTCCTGCATTTCCAGGATGATCCATTGCTGGCCCGTACCGTGATCCTGCAGAACGAATGGGCCACCGAAGCAGTCTTTCGTATTCTCGATGATGAGACCATCAAGGGAAAACTGGGTCGCTTCGAAACCGAAGATTGCATACGTCTGTGGCGCGATTCTCAATATACAGACATGCACCCCGAGCTGTTGGCGTTGATGCAGCGTTTCGAACTCTGTTACGAATTACCGGACAGCCGACCCAGAACCTGGCTGGCGACTCAACTATTGCCGCCCGCCAAGCCCGTCTTTCTAAATGATTGGGACAGGGCGGGGGACCTGGTGCTGCGGTATCGTTACCAGTTTATGCCCAAGGGCCTCGTCAGTCGTCTGACGGTACGACTGCATCGCTTTGTCCGTGATCCTGAGTTGGCTTGGGTGAACGGTGTATTGTTCGAGCAGGAGGGCACCCAGGTGCTCGTAGAAATCCTACCGGATGGCAGAGACATCGAACTGCGTGCTCGGGGACCGGAGCACAAGGCCCTGCTGAGTGTGGTCGCTGCCGATCTCGATGCATTGAATCAGTCTTTTCAAGGCCTGCATGACAAGGTCGACAAATGGATACCCTGTCATTGCAGTGAGTGCAGAGAAGCATCGGAGCCTGAGTTTTTTGCCCAAAAGCGATTGTTGAAACGCAAGCAAGACCATCGCTTGAAAGTCGAGTGTCCTGCAAGTTACGAAGATGTGGATGTGCTGGAACTGTTGGATGGCACTCGAATGAATTCACTGCCAGTGTGGGCGAAAGCTATGCGTTCACAGATGCCAGAGCGCAGGATCAAGCTCTTTATCGCATCCTCTTCTGAATTGGAAAAAGACCGGGATGCATTTGATCTCTACTTCCGACAGCAGAACGATCAATTGCGCAAGCAGGGGATCTATCTGGAGATCGTGCGTTGGGAGAATTTTCTCGACATCATGTCCGAGACCCGTTTACAGGACGAGTACAACCGAGCCGTGCAGGAATGCGATGTTTTCGTCAGCCTGTTCTTCACCAAGACCGGTCAATACACTGAAGAGGAGTTCGACATCGCGCACCGGCGGTTTCAAGAATCCGGCAGCCCTAAGATCTATACCTTCTTCAAGAACGCCGAGGTTAAAACGGGTGACATAGATGATGAGATCAATACACTCCTACAATTCAAGCAAAAGCTCAGAGAACTCGGTCACTACTACACCGGATACGACAACGTTGAACACCTGAAACGCCAATTCCGCGATCAACTGGACCGGTTGGTCGATCTGATTTAGGGGCTCGGGCTACACCTATGCGCCATTGACACACTGAAACGTTATCGAATGACGTTAGCATTTTGTTTGCGATATTGCCGATCGGTTTCCGGTTGCATGCCCAGGTTCGCTATTCCTGCCGTGCTCGTCTGCATGCTGCAGATCTTGCAGGGCTGCGCCACACCTCATGTGCAATCCTCGGCGGCCGGCCCTACAACCCCTGTGCTGGAAGCGTCCTTCGCGGTCATGGATGACGGTTTCCGATTGCCGCTCAAGCTGTGGCCGGTGAATACCAAGAGCCGGGTGATTCTGCTGGCGTTGCACGGCTTGAACGATTACCACAATGGCTTTACATCCACCGGGGAGTATCTTGCTCGACGGGGAATCACCACATTCGCCTACGATCAACGGGGTTTCGGCAATAGTGAAGGTCGCGGTCTCTGGCACGGGAGCGGACGGATGGTCGAAGACCTGTTGAGCATGATCCGCCTGCTGCGCAGGCAATATCCCGATCAACCCCTCTACCTGATCGGGGAAAGTATGGGGGGTGCCGTGGTACTCGCTGCGCTGCGCGACGCACCGCTCGCTGTCGATGGGCTCATCCTTCTGGCGCCTGCGATCTGGTCACGGGATCGTATGCCCTGGTATCAGCGTTTCGCACTCTGGTTGGCGGCCCGTACCATGCCGTCGCTAAAACTGACCGGCGACGGCCTTGACCTGCAGCCGACGGACAATCTGGAGATGTGGCGGGCCTGGAGTCGCGATCCCCTGGTCATCAAGTCGACCCGGGTGGATGTGCTGTACGGCACCAGCAATCTGATGGATCGGGCCGTGGCTGCGGCCGCGAACCTGCATGGTCGGGTGCTCATCCTGTATGGGAGAAGGGATGAGATCGTGCCCCGTGAACCCACCTGCCAATGGTTAGGCTCCCTGCCGAGCGAAAACGGCCATCTCAGGCAGACCCGGATCTATGCGAATGGCTATCACATGCTGACCCGTGATCTGCAGGCGGACGTGGTGCTGGAGGATATCGCTAAGTGGATCGCCGGCGCGGATCATCTGACGGATGGGAGCAATACCATTGCATTGGACGCGTTCTGCCCGGCAGCGCTGTTGAGTCCGGCTTCCAGGGCGCGAGACCAATGAGACTCAGAGGTGTAATCTGAGCATTTCCCGATCGGGTTCACCGCGTTCCCAGATCTCGGTAAACAGCGCTTCCAGTTGAGTGGTCTGCAGCCGGTTGTTGAAGCAGGCGGTCACCTCGTAGCGATCGGCCAGTTGACGATGCAGATAACCGCTGCCGTCCACCAACAGGAAATTCTCATCGAACTCCCGATATTCTTCGTCGGGTCGTCGAATCTCGATGGTCGAGGTCAGGCGCTGGGCCAGATCGACCAGCCGGTGTCCCTGTTGCCGTATCAGGTTGTTATCCTGCAGCAAGATGCGAATGCGGGCGATCCGGCTTTTCAGGGCAAGCCGTTTCAAGGCTTCGATGAAGGGTTGTTGATCGAAGATGTGTGGTTCCAGGTCACGGCTGATCAGGTCCAGGGTGCGGGTTGCCTGCTCGACCATGCGGACCGTGAGATCGCGGGCCGCGTCGGCGGATTGCAGGTGGAAGGTCTCCCTGGTTTCGCCCAGTATCGCTCTCAGAAAGCCTGCTGCAGATTCATTCATGCTCGCCTCGTCATTCGCTGGTGAGGGATGTTCGCCTCATAAAAGACCTCGCCATCAGCCTGGAAGCCATGTCGCTGATAGAAGGGCAGGGCGGTCAACTGGGCATGCAGGAACAGCTCGGGATAGTTACCCTGTGCCGCCTCGGCGAGCAGCCTTAGCAGCAGGGCGCTACCGACCCCTCGATTGCGCCACGCTTTGAGCACTGCCATGCGGCCGACTTGCCCGGAAGGTAGCAGACGCGCTGTGCCGATAGGACGTTGTTCGGCATCCAGGGCCAGGAACTGTAGGGCCTGATGATCCTCGCCGTCCCATTCCAGTTCTTTCGGTACCTGCTGTTCCTCGATGAAGACCCGCATTCTGACCAGTTTCAGCAGGGCCTCATCCTCTGGCCAGTCAGCGCGGCGGATGCTGAAGGCAGGTTCACTCATGGGGTAGTTCGAAGTGGCCGTCGTTGTATAGGTCGCAGACCAGTTGTAGATAGTCCGGCTGCTGCAGCCAGACTTCCAGGTAGCCGAAGTGAAGTTCCCGGTAATGGGTGATGACCGGCAGGAAATCACCTTCCTCAGAAGGGATCAGATATTCGGAACCGTTGGCGAACAGGCTGTCTTGGCCTGCCGTTCCGCGACTGAAGGCGAAACGGGTGTAACTGTTACGCCGAATCACCCCCTGTTCGCGATAGCGGTTGATGAATTCACGGGGATCGAGTTGGTTAATTGCCGGTTCCACCGTCAGGTTCTGTTTGGTCTCGGTGATGTAACGGCCGAACCAGCTGCGTTGCCGCTCCTCGTCCGCCTCGAGGAACTGGTGTAGCAGTTGATGGATCTGTTTGATGGCTGAGGATTTGATCTCCGCACTGGCCGGCTGGGGCTGCAGAGCGGGATCCCGGTAGCGGCCGGAGGGTGCCCGGTAATCGATGAGTTCATCGCACCAGGCGGAAATCAGCTCCCGGTAGGAAGGGGCGCGAAAGCCCACCGAGCAGGTCATGCACTCGCCCTCGGCGACACCCCAGTGAGCGAGGTTGGGTGGCAGATAGAGTATGTCCCCGGCTTCCAGCAACCATTCCTCTTCGGCATGGAAGTCAGGCAGGATACGCAGATCCAGACCGGGGGTGAAATCATCTTGCGAGACCGGCTGATAGTGGATTTTCCAGCGTCGTTTGCCCTGGGCCTGATACAGAAACACGTCGTACTCGTCACAATGGGGTCCGACCGATCCCTGATCAGCCGCATAGCTCACCATCACATCGTCGAGACGCCAGTCGGGCAGGAAACGAAAATGTTCCAGCAGTCGGGATACGTTGGGGACATGCTTGTCCACGTCCTGCACCAGCAGGGTCCAGTGCTTGTTCGGCAACTGTTCGAAGGTCTGCTTGTCGAAGGGTCCGTGGCGGGCCTCCCAGGGAGATTTACCGTCTTTCTCCAATACCAGGCGGGATTCGATCCCCACCTCGCAGGCAAGACCCGCCAGCTCCTCGGGCCTCAGGCCACAATCAAAGCCGGGCAGGGCCTGGCGCAACAACAGGGGTTTCTGTTGCCAGTATTCCGTGAGGAATCGCTCGGCATTCAAACCGTCGGGAAACTGTAGCTTCAGGGTCATCTTCGCCTCCCCGGATATCCTGGGCTCAAATGTTTTCGGCCTGTTCGATGGCGTTGCCGAGATAGCTGTGCGGGGTCAGTTGTTTGAGTGAGCGTTTGGCATCGTCCGGGATCTCCAGTTGGTCGATGAAGGTCTGCAGGTCGGCGGGTGTGATGCGCTGGCCCCGGGTCAGCGCCTTGAGTTTTTCATAGGGTTTTTCGATGCCGTAGCGGCGCATGACGGTCTGGATCGGTTCGGCCAGCACCTCCCAGTTGGCATCCAGATCGGCCAGCATGGCGTCTTTGTCGGCTTCCAGCTTGCTGATGCCGCGCAGCACCGACTGCAGGGCAATACTGGTGTGGGCGATGCCGACACCCAGGTTGCGCAACACCGTGGAGTCGGTCAGGTCCCGCTGCCAGCGGGAGATCGGCAGCTTACCCGCCAGGTGATCGAACAGGGCGTTGGCGATCCCCAGGTTGCCTTCGCCGTTTTCGAAATCGATGGGGTTGACCTTGTGCGGCATGGTGGAAGAACCCACCTCCCCAGCCACGGTCTTCTGCTTGAAATAACCCAGGGAGATGTAGCTCCAGACGTCTCGGCAGAAATCGATGAGGATAGTGTTGAAGCGTGCGACTGCGTCGAACATTTCCGCGATGTAGTCGTGAGGCTCGATCTGAATGGTGTAGGGATTCCAGTTCAGCCCAAGGGACTCCACGAAAGAACGGGCGAAGCCGGGCCAATCCAGTTCGGGATAGGCGGAGAGGTGAGCGTTGTAATTACCCACTGCGCCATTGATCTTACCCAACAGGGGCTGCGCGGCGATCTGTTCCCGTTGGCGCTGCAGGCGGAAGACCACATTGGCCATCTCCTTACCCAAGGTTGAGGGGGAGGCGGGCTGGCCGTGGGTGCGGCAGAGCATGGGCTGATCGGCCAGTGCATGGGCCAGGTGACGGATCGCCTCGATGACTTCGTCCATCTGCGGCAACAGCACCTGACCCCGACCCTCACGCAGCATCAGGGCGTGGGAGAGGTTATTGATGTCCTCGGAGGTGCAGGCGAAGTGGATGAACTCGCTGATCGCCTCCAGTTCCTGGTTGCCGGTGATCTTTTCCTTAATGAAATATTCCACGGCCTTCACATCATGATTGGTGGTCCGTTCGATATTCTTGACGCGCAGCGCGTCCTCTTCGTTGAATTTCTCCACGATGCTGTTGAGGATGTTGTTCGCATGTTCACCCAGTGGCGGCACTTCGGCTATCCGCTGCTCTGCGGCCAGGGCCTGGAGCCAGCGTATTTCCACCATAACGCGATGTCTGATCAAACCAAATTCACTGAAGATCGGCTTCAAATCCGTACATTTGCTGCCATATCGGCCATCGATAGGGGAAACTGCGGTAAGTGTGGAAAGTTCCATGCTGGCGTCTCGGTTCTTGGTCAAAAGACCGATATTATACGCGGTCAGGTCGTAAAACTTTCAATTCCTTTATCGTCCTGTGGCCTCCTGTGCAGTGCCCAAGGACTGGATCGGTATTTGGTTTCCTAGGAAATAGTTTCAGATTTTGCTCTAAAGGTCGATATGGCCTTGATGTACACAAGACGCTGAATCGTACCCTGAAGTTTGTGCCGGAAGAGGTCGCAGATGCCCCTGTTGAATTCAACGAAACCCAACTATCAGACCCTCTGGATCACCACGTTCTGGGCGATTACAGTCTGGACTGTGATGCTGATTGGTCTGTTGCTCGGAACCATTGAAATGGAGAACAAACGGGCCGTTGATTTGGCACGCAAGGAGGCGCGGATTCACCTGGAAAAGGACCTTGCTCTACGCCAGTGGGTCACCAGCCGCGGGGGGGTCTATGTGAACGTCGAGAAAGGCACGCCACCCAGTTCATACATGGCGCATATCGAAGAGCGTGATATCCGGACGCCATCCGGTAAACACCTGACCCTGGTCGATCCCTCCTATCTCATGCGACAAGTCATGGACGAGTTTTCCGGGCTGTATGGCGTGAAAGGCCGGCTGATCAGTCTGCAACCAGTGAATCCTGCCAATCAGGCTGACTCATGGGAGGCCGCAGCGTTGCGTGACATGGGCAAGGGAATCACGGAGGTATCTGAGGTGACGGCGGTCGATGGTGAATCCAATCTTCGTTATGTGCGTGCCTTAGAAACTCAGGACGCATGTCTCGAATGCCATGCCAACCGGGGTTTTGAGTTGGGGGGCATTGATGGCGGTATCAGCGTCTCGGTGCCAATGAAAGGTTTTTGGGAAATCAAAGATTATAGGATCGACTCATTACAGTTCTCGTATGGTTCGATCTGGCTGTTGGGTTTGTTGAGTATCGGGATAGGCAATCTATATTCACGACGACAGCTCAGAAAGCAGTGGCGAGTTGATCGAGCCCTGATCGAGAAGAGTCAACAGTTACAACATGAACGTCACCTCTTTATCACCGGACCGACGGTTGTGTTCAAGTGGCGGCCGGATGACGGTTGGCCGGTCGAGTATGTCTCGCCCAATGTGAAAGAATTGCTCGGATATACGAAAGAAGAGTTTGAAGTAGGCGAGGTCGTCCTGTCCGATCTGATCCATGCCGACGATTTATTGAAGATCCATGAAGCGACCAGCAAACATTCGCTGGCATTGCACGATTCGTTTGATCAGGAAATTAGACTGCTGCACAAAGACGGTGAGTATCGCTGGTTTTATGATTTGACGAATATCATTCGAAACGATCAGGGGGACGTTGAATACTTTCACGGGTACATTCTGGACATCTCTGAACGAAAACAATTTTTGGAACGGCTCGCGAAGAGTGAATCGAAATACCGTTCTGTGATCAACAACGCCCAGGAAGGTTTCTGGTTCATCGATCGAAACTTAAAGACGCTGGAGGTGAATGATTCCCTGTGTGACTTGTTGGGCTATTCTCGAGGGGAGATGTTTGGCAGGACACCAATGGAGTTTACCGACCAGGATAATCGTAAAATCTTCGAGGAACAGACTGCACAGATCCCTTTCACCGAACACCGGGTATACGATATCTCCTTACGACACAAGAATGGCGCCATCATACCTACGCACTTCACCACTACTACCTTGATGGGAAGTGACAATGAAGTAATTGGCGCTTTTGCCTTTGTCACTGATCAAAGTCACCAGAGAGCCGTAGAACATACCCTGCGTGAGACCAAGGACCGTCTGGCATTTGCCTTGGACGGGGCCCAGGAGGGTCTTTGGGATTGGAAGGTACAAACCGGTGAGGTCTATTTCAGTCCGCGCATGGAGGTTATGCTGGGGTACAAACCGGGTGCGTGGAAGCCGCACATCGATACCTGGAGAAAACTTGTCCACCCGGATGACATTGAGCGGGTCATGGAACGGCTCAACGATCATCTGGTCGGTATCCGGGAACACTATCAGGCCGAATACCGGATGCAGCATCGCGATGGTCGATGGATTTGGATTATGAATAGCGGTCGAGTCGTCGAGCGCAACCATACAGGCAGTCCAATCCGTGCAGTGGGGACGCACATGGACATTTCGGAACGTAAGGAGATGGAACAGGCGTTGGCTCGCAGCCAAGCTGGTCTTGCCGAAGCGCAACGGATTGCCAAGATCGGTAATTGGGAATTCGATCTCACACGTAATGAGTTGAGCTGGTCAGATCAGATATATCGGATCTTCGAAGTCGATAAGCAAAGCTTCAAGACAACCTATGAAAACTTCTTAAATCTCATTCATCCGGAGGACAAGGATAAGGTGAATCGTGCCTTTCAGGAATCTTTGTCCACGCGAAAACCCTATGACATTATTCATCGGCTCCTGATGGGTGACGGCAGAATCAAATACGTTCATGAGATCTGTGAAACCCACTATGATGAGTCGGGTCGGCCCATCTCGTCTCTGGGTACGGTGCAGGATGTTACCGAATACCAACAGACAAAATTGGATTTGATTGCAGCCAAGGAACGAGCTGAGGCAGCGACCAAGGAAAAGAGCGATTTTCTTGCAACCATGAGCCATGAAATACGCACACCGATGAAT
>JASJBU010000052.1 GCA_030066355.1 Gammaproteobacteria bacterium
AATTGCTTTTTTCTATCATGCTCAGATCTAAATAACTCATCAACCCTACGTTTTAATATTTCCAGCCATACTAAAACTAGTTTCAACTGTGTTCTAACAAAAGCCTTTATACTAAGCATAATCTAACACCACTATAAAACCGCAAAATCTTATCAAATTACAATATTAGCAAACTCAATCTACATTACAAATACAATTACTTACCGAAATATTCTCCGATAGTCGATATAATTAACAATTACTTAGAATCTGCACACCATTACTTTCAAAAATAACTTCAAACATACATCCACACATCTTAAACTCATAGAATACTTTATGTTGTACAGATTACTTTTTAATCTGCCTTATCATATATTTAGATTCATCTACCGCAGTATCATGTATTATAGGCTTTGAGCCTTTATTATTGTTATTTCTGCTAACCAAATTAAGAGCTACAATCATACCTATTTGTATCCAAAAAAAAGGGTAATATAAAACTGTAACAAATGAACCCGCTACTAAAAACCCTATCAAGCCAGCATCAAAGCCATATGTAAGATTATAAAAGAGAGTGTTGTTTTTATATTTAGCTATTTTTCTGGTCTGAGAATTAATAAAGAATGCATTGATAATAAGTAAAAACAAGAATACTAGTCCAAAAATACCTAGCTCTGAAGCTGCTTGCACATATATATTATGAGGTTCCTGAATCATTGCTGACGGACCCAGTCCCTCAGGGACCATAACTTGTAAGTATGTAATCCAATTATGATACCCAATACCAATTAAGAGATTAGATTTAAACACTTCTAGTCCGTATTCCCAATACGCCAGTCTTTGTAATGATGTTTTGTCATTACCCATATCACTAAAACGACTAATTTGTTCTTCTGGGAGAAATTGAAAAAGCACTATCGACAATACTATTATTCCAATAAAGCCTTTCAACCCACCTCTTTGTTTCAAGAACATCCATATTCCAATTGCAGCTAGTGCTATCTGTGCTCCACGAGAACTTGCTCCCATTACGGCCATGTATCCTGTAGCCGCACACGCGAACATAATTATCTTTTTATAACGCCCCCAATAATTTTTTAAGGAAATAAAGAATGAGATTGCCAAAGATCCAAAAATTAACATTTGAATCGCATATTCACCAGAATTACGAAACCATCCAGGGGAACCAATCAATCCAAAAGACGCAAATGAAAAACCTCGCTGCGCCCAAGTAATTGCCCCATGCTGCCCCATTTTCAGATTAAACAGCATATAAGCAAGTAAAAATAAAATTAATCTTCTCTCTGTGTTAACCACAGTAATCGTTAGAAAATAGACTAAGAACCAGCCAAACATTACATTTCGATATTCCCAAGATACTGAGGGCTTGAAAGCAAATATTCCAGATAGAATCACTGTAAACAAAAATAGAATGAAATATTTATTCTGGGTACTTTTAACCCAATGTACCGACTTATCTAACATTGCAGATATGACTGCCAGCATTAAAAATAACTGCCCCCACGGTAGAATATCCAATACTGGATATAACGACTGCGGCCTTACATATTCGAAAAAGAAATATATGCATAGCATCCACAGAGAAATATGTTCCTGCCTCATGCCAGCCCAAACTGCTTTTATTCTCAAGGAGTAAACATCTTTGATATCGACTTCTTTATTGTTTGATTTTGTTTGCAATTTTTTTGACATAATCTTCGATATGGTTGAAACAAAGCTCAAAATATTCAGCTGATGCTCCGAATGGATCTTGAATATGCGGCCTTATTGGTTTCGACCATAATCCTAACAGTGTAATCTGGTGTTCTCTTACCAAATTTTGTTTTAAAAACAGAGCTTGCCAGGGCTCCATTACGACAAGTAAATCTGTTTTACATAAAGTAAGGTACATTATTGGTTGAGTTTTATGTTCTGTTAGAGAAATACCTCTACGCATAGCAATACGAATCGCATCAGGGTTAGCGGGTGCCCTTTCTATCGTATCCAATCCACAGGAAATCGATTCTATCTTCAATGCTTTGGCAAACGCTTCAGAATATGCGCTTCTGCAGATATTACCCTTACAGATAAATACAAGTCGTTTGACTGATCCCCAGTCAATATTTAAATAGTCACGATACCCACCAAAATAATAAATAGACTGATGCCAAAGGGTTCGAGCAAACCCTCTCCTTGTACTGTAGTTTCGCTCAATCCAATTCCGTTTATGTTGAGTTTCTGTATTGCTTGCCATTTATCGATCATCTTTCAATAATAAGATGCATGATTCAAATCAAGATATAATTGGTAATTACTTAGTAACATCTTCGAAAAAATACAAAAAATGGTGCTCAGCTCAGAAAATTTAATGAGTATCATATATCATTTACACTGAACTGAAGAGACTTCTATACGAATCTTTCATGAAAAGAGTACTTGTGCTGGATGCATGTCAAAGAAGCGCCTTGGCTGTAACACGTTCTTTGGGTAAACGAGGTGTACCAGTAATAACTGCTGACGAGACACCAACATCACTTGCGGGCAGTTCCCGTTTCTCTATCAAATACATCACTCATCATTCGGCACAGCTTAAGCCAGGTGAATTTATCGGCGATATCATAGAAATCTGTAATGACTATTCCATTGATTTTATTTTTCCCATGACAGAGTTGACAACTAACCTGTTACTTAGGCATCACTCAGATTTTCCAGGTATTACTCTGCCGTTTCCAGAACTGGACATCGTGGAAATGGTGTCTGACAAATGCTCCCTTTGCCGTATCGCTAACTCGCTACAGATTCCAATCCCGCAGACCCAGTATGTCGATCACACAACAAGTTTTGCTGATATACACAATTTGTCGATTTTTCCTGTAGTTATGAAGCCTGGAAAATCCTGGGTCGAATACAATGGGGAGTGGCTACATACGAGTGTTCGATTTGCCACATCTGGCGACGATGTAAAGAAAATACTGGACACAGACGAGGCGTTTTCCGCTCATTCCTATTTGTTTCAAGAGAAAGTCCCCGGGTTCGGCCAAGGTATATTCGCAATCTATGATCGAGGACGCCCTATAACATTTTTCGCCCATCGCAGGATAAAGGAAAAACCTCCTGGCGGTGGTGTAAGCGTGCTTTCAGAAAGCGTAGAGGTCAATCCAGTTCTTTTACAACATGCTCGGAGTTTACTCGACCATGTACATTGGCATGGTATCGCCATGGTCGAATTCAAGTGTAACAACCAAGAGAATTGCTATTTGATGGAGATAAACACCCGCTTTTGGGGCTCGCTACAACTGGCCATAGATGCCGGTGTTGATTTTCCCTGGTTGCTGTATCAGATGACGTGCGGAACCCCCCTTCCCACAGACATATCCTACAAAAAGGGTACCCGTCTCCGTTGGCTGCTCGGCGATCTTGATCGGCTCTACCTCATACTCAAGAGTCGTGAATTCTCATTGAAGGCAAAGCTCCTGGCATGCTTGAGTTTTGTCAAACCTAGACCATTCTCGACCCACCATGAGACCAACCGCTGGGGTGATATGAGACCCTTTTGGTGGGAATTGAATGTGTATGTTAAAAACATCCTAAAATAAGCCCGATCTTTCCAAACTTGATCATCCGACAAAATCTACGATCGGAAAAATATCAGTGCACTTCCTCGTATACTGCCTCGTATGCAGCCACCATGGCTTTAATGTCAAAGGTTTCGACTGCATGTTGTTTTCCCTTTCTAGCTAGCTTCCCGCATAACTCAGGATTGGCCGACAAGGACTCTAACCCTACTGCAAGTGCTTGCGGGCTCCCCACATCCACCATCCAACCGTTTTCTGCATGCGTGACTATCTCTTCTGGGCCGCCGCTCCGAGTCACCAGGACTGGTAGGTTTGCTGCCATGGCCTGGATGGTAGCAATAGAGAAGCCCTCAGACGTCGAAGAGAGCAGAAAGATATCAAGATTAGAGAGGAACTCCGCGGGATCATTCATAAAACCCAAAAAATGGACGGTTGCTTCCAAATCCAGCTCGTGTCTCAACTCCAAAAGATCATTGTAGAGGCCTGATTTGCCCTGTCCTGCGATCAGAAAGCGGAAAGGTGATTGTCTTTCCTTCAAAAGGGCCGCGGTACGTAACAGAATATCGTAACCCTTTGCTGTTCGGATATTTCCCAGACTTCCTACAATGATATTGTCATCGTTCCAAGCAAATTTACTGCGCAACGCATTGGAGTGGGTTACCTGGAAATCATGGGTCCTGATACCATTGTAAATAACTCTGGTCTTTTTATGGCGGAGTAGTGTTCTGCTGATGATATTTTTCCGCAAGTTCTCCGACACTGCGACAATACAGCGCGACCCTAGATTTATAGCTCCAAATTTCAGGGCTTTGAACCGCTCTCTGTCCCCGACATCCACGGCACCGTGAAAGGTTGATACCACCGGCCTGCCGCTAATCACACCTGCGAGAGAGGCATAAACATTCGATCCCAGCAGATGGGATTGCACGATATCGATACTCTCACGATGAATGAGACTAACTAACTCCCTGAGATATCGCCAATTGAAAGAGCCTTTGGCATCCAAGATGATCGGTTCGATCCCTCGACGTTGCAATTCCTCATAGACCCACCCCTTACCTCGAATCATAACAACAGATTGGTACTTTTCTGTCGGTAATCCTGTAGCCAGATCAACAAAAACCGTCTCTGCACCACCGGGTCCGGTCGTGTCTATAATATGAAGGATTTTTTTCAATATTCACATCTCCAGCTTGACACCGCTGTTGAGCGCTTAATGGAATGAGACTTTTTGATTTATACGCTATTATCGTTAGGCATCAGAAAACTGATCCGAACACATTTTTTACACCATAAGGTCATGCTCCATCCGATTAAACGCACCGTCAAACGGGGACTACAGCATTTCGCGGCAAGATTTGGCAGGCATACCCGAATTTACGAAGCACCACAACTGCTGATACTCATGTATCACCGCATTCTACCCAAGAGCGATTCACGTAGCCTGACTGAAGAACCCGGGATGATCGTAACACCAGAGAGTTTACGATTGCACCTGGAGATTGTTAATGAATACTTCAAGACGATTCACTTATCCCACTGGATCGAATCTCAAAAAACAGCCACAAAGCTGCACGGTAATTATTGCGCTATAACATTTGACGATGGATGGTCGGATAATTATGAATTTGCCTTCCCTATTCTTAAACAACTCAATGTTCCTGCAACCATTTTCCTTGTTTCTGAGATGATCGGCACCTCTCGATTATTCTGGCCGGAACGACTGGCTCAATTAATACTCACGATAGCAGAAAAATATCCCGAACATTGGTCCAGTTCTACACTCTCATGGATCAGTGATCTACCGGTCAGTTATGTCTTCAATGCACAACCTCCAAGCCGTGAACAACTTAGTGAAATCATTGATCACACCAAAAAGCTAAAGGACTTGGACATCCACCAGCGACTTGACCGGATCGAGCAAGAATTACAACTTACTGACTCGACCCCCTATCCGGCTCTGCTCAACTGGGACCATATCAATGAAATGGTCACTTCCGGCATCATCGAGATTGGCAGTCATACCTGCCAGCACATTCGCCTCAACAACATGATATCTGAGGATTTACTCACCCACGAAGTCGTATCCAGCAAACATCAGATCGAAGAACATACAGGTCATTCGGTGAAGCACTTCTGCTTCCCCAATGGAGACTACACACCTGAAGTACTAAAGCAGGTCAAGAGTCATTATAAGGGCGCGGTCACGACTGAAGCAGGCTGGAATTCGATTTTTACAAACAGTCATCAACTCAGAAGGATAGGTGTCCATGAAGATATTGCCAAAGACAGAACCTCATTCCTGGCTCGAATCTCCGGATGGATGTAATGGATCTCCAAAATCTGATATGTCATGAATCACCAGCGTAGAAAAGCCATCCTCATTGATCCCCTCTCCGCATATACAACTGAACACCCTGATGCAACTGATTCAGAAATGGAGTCATTAAAAATAGACAGTGAGCAATATCAGGCCCTGAAAAAACGCTTGAAGGATGAGCGTTCACGAAGCAAAGCTATCTCGCGAAAGATCGGTGAGGCCAAGCAGCAGGGCCATCCATGTGAGTCGCTCAAACAGGCCATGCAGACTCAAAGCCGACAAGTGAAGCAGCTGAACGAGGCTCTCAAGGAACAGGAGCGTCTCATATACGATTGGTTCTCAGCTATCGAGCCATCTGCGAAAGAACAAAATTCTAAAGTACCTGCTGGGCGGACATACTCATCTACGAAGCTTGACCTTAACTCAGTCACTATCTCCCTGTTGGGCAAGGAAATCGAGGCATGGAACGCTTACGTTACAAAGACCCCTTCTGCATCCATCTACCACAGAGCCGAATGGAAACAGCTGATCAAACAGACCTTCGGTCATGATGGCATCTATTGTTTAGCCAAAATTCCACAACATGGGGTTGTCGGCATTCTCCCATTGATTCGTCTGAAGAGTCGTCTGTTTGGAGATTTTCTGGTCTCCATGCCCTATTTCAATTACGGAGGACCGGTTGCAGACCATCCGGTGGTCGAAGAAAAACTCATGGCATTCGCGAATGATGAAGCGGCTCGGTTAGGTGTCGAATATGTTGAATATCGGGATGACATTGAGCGTCAAGGTCTTCAGGTTCAAACACATAAAGTTAACATGCAGTTGGCCCTTCCTGTGGAGAGTGACGAACTTTGGAACTCTTTTTCCTCCAAACTCAGGGCACAAATCAAGCGGCCCTACCGTGAAAATCCTCAAATCAAAATTGGCGGAATGGATCTATTGGATGATTTCTACCAGGTCTTTGCACACAATATGCGAGACTTGGGAACACCTGTCTATGCAAAAAGCTTCTTTACCAATATCCTGCAGACCTTTCCCTCTGAAGGTACGATCATCTGCGTAAAACTCAAAGAACAGCCCGTTGCCGCAGGCTTTTTGCTGAGCCACGGTCGCCTACTGGAAATACCTTGGGCCTCCACCGTCAAGTCTGCGAATCCACTAAGTGTGAATATGTTGCTCTATTGGGAAGTGTTAAAATTCGGTATGGGGCAGGGCTTTGAGTGGTTCGATTTCGGACGCTCGACCATAGACGCGGGCACCTATCGCTTCAAACGTCAGTGGGGGGCACAGCCCAAACAGCTCTACTGGCACTATTGGCTCAGGGAGGGACAAAAATTACCATCGCTCAATCCCTCGAATCCCAAGTACGCATTGATGATCGCTATGTGGAAGAAACTACCGCTAGCCTTGACCAGGGTTCTGGGGCCTCCTATCGTAAAAAACCTGCCTTGAATATTTCAACCAGAGACACCTCAGAATGCTTACTGAGGAAGAATAATTCAATGAAAAGCCTGACAAGCCCGCTAAATGAGACATGCTTAAAAATCTAGTTAAGAAGATTGTGGTCCCGGTTTTGGACAGACCACCTATTTCCTCACTGGCCAAGCGTGTCTTTTCGTTGGGAATTCCCATCTTCATGGTGCATAGAATGCAGGTGGATGAACAGTCCTGTACGGGCACATCGCCCGATCATCTGCGCCGTTGCCTAACCTACCTGAAGGATCACGACTACCAGTTGCTTTCGTTAGAAGCACTCATTGATGCATTACACCGACAGTCAGAACTGCTCGATAATGCAGTGGTCTTTACCATGGACGATGGTTATATGGACCAAGCCCTGGTGGCTGCCCCGATATTTCTTGAATTTGACTGCCCTCTGACCTTCTTTGTCATTACTGACATGGTCGATCAACAGCTATGGCCTTGGGACGCAAAGATCTCCTGGGCAATCAACGAATCAAAACAGCAATTACTTAGATTACATCTGGATGACGAGATCATCGTACTGGAACTGGGTGACGTCCATAAACAACGGACTGCCAGAAATCAACTGCGCGATATCATCAAGGAATTGGCAACTGACCGTATACCCGAGATCCTGGATCAAGTTGCACAATCTGCCGCTATCGAATGGCCGACCGAGATGCCTCAAGCATTCACCCCCATGACCTGGGATATAGCCCGGCAACTTGAGGACAATGGCATCAGATTCGCACCTCATTCAAAATCCCATCGGATACTGTCAAAGGTAAACGAATCTTCGATCGAAGACGAGATCATGGGCTCTTGGTATAAATTAAAACAAGAACTCAGCAACCCATTGAAAGTCTTTTGTTATCCTACTGGTCGTGCCCTGGATTTCGGACCGCGGGAGATCGAACTCTTGAAAAAAGAGGCATTTCTTGGGGCGGTTTCAACCTTTCCAGGCTTTGTCCAGGCTACCATGTCGGAGACCAGGGATAAGTTTCGGTTACCTCGGTATGAATTGCCCGACAATATGGTGGATTTCATCCAGTATTGCAGTTGGATAGAGCAGGCCAAAGTTAGAACCAGATGGAAACGACTGTAGATACACGCTGAAGCGACCTGTATCATGAATCATGTGGTGAATTTACCTCTGACGGCTCTGACAAGGCCAACCGCGCTATCTTCCAACACAAACTTCCAGCGATTGCGTTGTACCGAATACCAATTCAAACGTTCTTTCCGGTTACAGAGAATCCGTTTGTACAATGAATCACCATGCATCAAATCATAGACATGCAAACCGAGCTTTACGTAATGTTCAATCGCCAGTAGGTGGACGACATAGCCGGGCATCAGTCTTTTATCATCATACTGTCGGAATCCCGTCTGCAACACATAGACTCGATCACGCCAAATGAGGTTATACAGAAAGCCGATCGCTTCTTGGCCGATCGAGACCTTTATCAAATGTATATCGCCCTCTGGGGCCCTACTACTGATCAGGGACCTGTGAAATGCTTCCCATCGAAGATTGGCAAACGAACCCGGCTTGCCATCCCTGTTCCAGCGTATGGTATGAAGCTGTTTGAGCCCTTCGAAATAATCCAGCGCCTCTGCAACATTTTTCGCAACCTGCAGGAGAAGCGGGCCCTGTCTTTCGAACAGCTTAAAAGATCTTCTGATCTGCCCTCTGCGGTTTTTACTCAAGGTGGAAAGATACGCGTCGATTCCGGAAGCCAGACCACCAAGTTCGAGTGACCAGGCGGGTGAAGATTCGAGCAGCTTTACCGACCAAGCAGGGTCATTCAGTTCATCAAACCTTTCAGATTCGGAGACTGCCCCAAAAAATATCTCATCCATCTCAGGACCTTTTTCAAAGAGATAAGAAATGGCCGCCCGATAGACGTTTATTTTGTGGTCCTGCAGGGAAAGCATCCCATTATACTCGATCACCATGTTCCTGCCGTTGAAAGGATACTCATGCAGGAAATACGCATTGGAGTCTATGACCAGATGACGATGGATGGACCTGCTGATAAAGATCCCCAATCCAACCAACTGGTCTTCCTGGTAGACCTTGAGAACCTGGGGTTTCAGATCGGCAACGACAATCTCCAGCCAGGTACCGATCCATCCCCAGGACTGAAAGAAAGAACAATCGCTGTTTGCTTGCAGTAGAAGCCATTCATCCTTGATCTCATCGCGATTCTCAAGACTGTATGATGAAATACGATAGCCGGGCAATAGTCTGTTCCATTATCTGATTGCTATAAAGATATATCGTTTGAATCTTGATACATTGGAATCGACGGATTTAACAACTTCCTTTAATTCGTAACGACCGGTTCGTTAGGCTTGACTGCTTGATCAAGTAGATGTTGCTGCTTTAATACATCCAAAACAGTACCGAAATGAAAATGCTTGAGTAATTGCCTGAGGCGGGGTTCACATTTATCGAGGTTATTGTAGTGGCGAAACCGGGACAACCATCCTGCTTGTATTCTGGGCTGCGCCGGATCGACCTCCCAAGGATGGAGATAAAAGATGAATGACCTCCCTTGGCGGTTGATCTGACTCAAACCCGCCCGGCTCAACCAATATGGGTAGAGTCGGAAGTAACCACCGCCCGCAATGGGCAGACGGTAGTTGAAAAGCTTGGCCGTCGATAGCGGAAATTCCACGATTCGCCCGCCATTCGAAGTTTCCAGATGGTATGGGTACCTGGGTGTATCCGGCATGCCATATCGATCATGACGCACCGGGAAGATACTGGAATCATACTCAAAACCCGATTCCACCAGAATATCCAACGCCCAACGGGATTGATTAGTTATCGAATAACTGGCTGCACGATACCCTCTGACCGGACGTTGAACAATCTCCTCCAGCAGCTCCTTGGATCTCCTGGTTTCCTCACGAAACGTCTCAGGCGTCTGATTATAGATAAGTTGATGGCTATAGCCATGGGAAGCAACCTCATGCCCCCGTGCTGCAATCTCCTTGATCAGCTGCCTAGAGCGTTCTGCAACCCAACCAAGCACGAAGAATGTGGCCTTGATCTCATGTTCATCGAACAAATCCAGTAGGAGCCTGGTGTTTTTTTCTACCCGGAGTGGAAAATTCCCCCAATCTTCCCGCTGGATACTCTTCTCAAAAGCGGAAACATGGAAAAAATCCTCCACATCCACAGTCATGGCATTTTGGATAGTCATTTCGAATCGGCCCATGGGCCAGTTACCGGTTAATCAGCAAATTTAATCACCAACGTTAGTCAAAGCCCGTAATTGCCTGAATGAGTTTTTCTGGGTTGTTCCTGGCTAAAAAGTCTCTTACGAGCTCGGTGCCAGTCTCCTGCTTCCAAACCACCCCGCCAAAAACGATCACGAATACCAGGATTACCGACATGAAGGCTGTGAATTGAAATGTGCGTTTTCTCTTGTGTTGTGGGGTCAGGAACAGACTCACAGACCCAAAAACGGGGAGTTCAATCTCATTCCCGAGCTGTTTGGCATTGATCACCGTAGGTTTGAACAGGTATCGCAACACGCACCAGCCCAAGCCCACACCGAATGCGCCGATCAACACTGCAAATAGCAACAACGGCCTGTTGGGACCAATCGGATAGGTCGGTACGATGGGCGGTTCGATCACCCGGACCTTGACTTCGCTACTGCTTTGTCCCGCAAGTTCAGCCAGACGTGCCGATTCGCGACGGTCTACCAGCTCGAGATAGCGCTGCCGACTGATATCATAATCGCGGTTGAGCTCCGCCAGTTTTGCCTCCACCTCAGGAATAGCGTCGATCAATCCCCTCAATTTCTCAGCCCGTTGCTGTTGTTCAGAAAGCTGCAGTTTCAGAGTCTCGACCTCAACGCTCGCCCTGCTGATCTCCAGCTTCAAGTCCTGATAAACAGGATTGAATTCAGAGGTAAAAGTACCTTGATTCGTTGTAGAATGTTGATTTGCAGCCTGTTCGACCTCATATGATTTGATGATGTCCTGCAACGCCTGGACGTCAGGATGCTGATCCGTGTATCTTCTGAGCAACAGGTCGAGTTGCTCCTGATACTGTTGTAACCGCGTATCCCCCATCTGCCCCGGCCCCGTACTTTGCAATAGCGGCTTTTCACCTTTCAATTGCTTGACAAGTTCCAGGTGTCTCTGCTGGGCCAACCTCAATTCAGCCCGAAGCACGTCCACCTTGTCCTGAGCGGATTGCAAACGGACGTAATACCCCCCCGTCTCATCCGGCATCATGCCCACGTTTTGTTTTTTGAACGCCGCGAGCTGCTGTTCAGCCTTGACCAGTCGCTCCTCGTAGTCTTCGATCTGTTTGTTGAGAAATTTCTGGGCGACCGCCGTGTCCGTGCGGGAGGAACTGAGCATCTTCTCGATCATGGTATTCAACAGCACTGAAACCACTTGATAGACCCGCTGTGAAGAATCGGTTTGATAGCTTATTTCATAGAAATTGCTTTTCTTCTCCCATTTCTTTTTTCCGGCGCCACCTTTTAATTTAATCGAACCCGCCAGCCTTTCGACCAGTTTTTCTCTGCCACGGGGGCTATTCACCTGGAGATCCATATCGGTCTCTCGAATCACCGAAAGCAGGTTCTCGCGACTCAACAAAATCCGGTTGATCAACTCGAGCTCCTGGGATTCATCATCCGTTTCAACAGCCAATCCTTTAAGCAGCGGCTTCATGACAGACGTGCTGTCAAGATAGATGACGGCCTTTGCCTGGTATTGATTCGGCAGAGAAAATACGACGACCCAACCCACCATCGCGGCAATCCAAGAAATCAGCAATGCGGACCAACGATACCGCCACATCCCGTGAAGATAACCGTATATCTGATTTAACTGCTCTTGCATATTGTCATAACCTTCTTATTGCGTGCGCAAAACATATCAGCATGTTTAGCGCACTCAAAGTACTTTTATTAAGGACGAGACGTCTTTCCACATCCAGGCAAATTATGATTGAGCATGTCAGCATGATCGGATCTAAAATTTACCGAAATTAACATATCCGCACTGATCAGAAGCAAATTACAAGGGGGTTAATTCACGACTCAATCTGGACAGGTGGTATACATCTCGATATATGTATCCGAGCCTGTGTTCGAAGCGAGTCATTACCCCTGCCATACTCCCTGCTCAGATACAGCACCAAAACTCCTATAATCAAGGATAGTATCATCCTGATATTTAATAGAAACCTCGTCCTTGCGTACCAAGGATAGACCAGGTGAATTTTAATGTCGGCTTTTTTTACACACCGTTTTATTTCATCTATCTTATTGTTTTAAAGTGAGTTATCAATAATAGATGGAACAAGGATGTGTACCTGTGCACGACCCCACGAAATTCCTGTCGTAAACCTTTACAACAATCCCATCCGGAACAACCATGCAAAATCTTTTTTACTTTAATAACAACATGATAGAAATCATGGCACACTTACTGCTTCGTGGTGAGTGTAGGTAAATTTTTAGTTCTCAATCCATTCAAAACGAAGTCTGAGGAAGAATAATGAAGAGGATAATCTCGAATATTGCTGCCCTGGCAGCGGCAGCCATGTTTTCAACGAGCTCTTGGGCATTGGTAACATTCGGTGATGGTGGTACTGCATTACAGAATGTACTCGATGATATTACTGTTGCGCCTGTGGCCGGTGACAGCTCGGTTGATGTAGTCACTGATCAAATAGCGAATGATCAATACTGGAGTGTCACAGGCGCCGGTGGCTCCATTTCAACGATCATCATCGAACTTGCCGGCTTTGCGGCAAATAATACATTCGGCGTGTACGATAATGTGACCGGTAATTCGGTTCAGCTGTTTGCCGGCAGCGCTACGGCAGGTGATCAGGTAGCATTGGGTATCGCTTCCGATGGTGAAGTCATCGTCAACTTCGTAGGACAAGGTGTTTACTTCGACAGCAACAGATTTGGCTTTTACCTGGACTCAAGCTACTACACCAGTGGCGGTCTGTTTTACAGTGACGAAACCCTCAACAGCGATGGTGTAGACCACCTGGCTGCATATCAGGGTACCGACTCCGATACCGTTCAACTACCGGGTTTGGCAGCAGGACTCTGGACTGATAACGAATTCGTTTTGGCTTGGGAAGACCTCTACAATGGGGGCGATAAAGACTACACCGATTTCGTCGTGATGGTTGAATCAGTAATTCCTGTTCCGGAGCCGTCAATTCTGGCACTGCTTGGACTGGGCCTGCTCGGTATGGGTGTTTCCCGCCGCAGGAAAAGCTAACTGATCTGCCTCTAGTGAGCATCGTTTAAAGCCCCGTTTTTCGGGGCTTTTTTTATTTGCGTATGTATCAAGTGTGATTCGTATCGTCCCACATCGAATTATTCGATATTGGAGATTGTCAGCTCTAAGTCATCTACCCCCATACTGAACCTGTGAGTATATATCGCTTTCGTAAATACAACTACAAGGCATACTAACTCATAGCCAATCAACAGGATGGTTATCTGTCGGATGACTCATTATCTTAAAACGCAGTTGACTAGACTATATGAAAATCACTGAGACAAGATAACTCTATCCTACAAAACCCCAATTAAAGGGCATATTGTTGACTGGACCACAAGGTCAAAGTTTGATGTTGTTGTCGAAAAATAACATTTCAGATCACCCGCTCTTCGTTCCAGGAAAAATGCATCAGAAATGTAGACACGCTGTGAATCCAGTAAGCACCAAATATTCCATTACTTGCTTAACAATTTTTCTGCCTCTACCCGTCCTTCAAACTGGGCATCTTTACTCAACAGGCTTCTGAGCAAGTCTTCGCCCTTGGATTCTTCGCCAGACATGATCAATGCTGCCGCATAGTGATAATGAACTTCGGAAACATCAGGCAACGCCTCGAAGGCTTCCTTGAGCAGACTACGCCCCTCGTCAAGCTTTCCGTCCTGCACCAGGATCCAGCCATAGGTATCCTTGACGCCAGCATTGTCAGGGGCGATCTGATAAGCCTTTTTCGCCAAAGCCAATGCCCGGGGATTATTCTCCTGTGAGTAGATGACAGCCAGGTTGTTCAAGGCGACCAAATTATCGGAATGCAGTTCCAGGAGTTTCTCATATATCTTTACCGCCTCATCCTTTCTTCCATTGGTCTGTAACAAGCTACCGAGAAGCTGCAGCGCCCGCACATCTTCTGCGTGCGATTCCAACCAGGTTCTGAGCACCTCGACGCCTTCCTCCAGCTTACCTGTACGTGCTGCTGTTGTTGCCAGTTTCACGGCGAGCCCGGAATTCTGCTGTTTTTCCCAGGCCTTCCTATAAGCGGCTAACGCCTTGGCTAGATCCTTCCTACCGAGCCATGAATCGCCAGACAGCATATAAGCTCTATGAAAACCAGGGTTGAGTTCGAGCAGCTTGGCGGTAATGTTGTCAACCTCCGCGAAACGCCCCTGCATCAGCTCGGTCCTACCTAACAGGATCAGTCCACCCACAGACTTCGGATCTTTTTTGAGCGCGATCTCGAGCTCCTGTCTAGCCTCTTCAGTTGAATTGAGGTTCAGGTAGGTCTCAGCCAACAACAAACGAGCGAATATGGAATCAGGTTCCGCCTGCACAAGGTCCTGCAAGACGTCACGTGCTTCATTGTAGCGTTTGTTATCCATCAAGAGTCTGGCCCACTGACCACGCACCAGTGAATTTTCCGAATCAATATCTCGGCTCTCCTTCACCACCGCCTCTGCCTTTGGCAAATCCTTGTCGCGTAGATAAGCCTCAGCCAGTACGATACGGGGTTGTAACTGACCCGGTGCTTCAGACCGGGCTCTTTCGAGCCAGCTGACCAAGCTCTTCCTGTCACCCTGCTTTTCCGCCAGTCGCGCCAGTGCCAACATGGGTGCGATGGATTCAACACCTGAATCAACCAAAGATTGATGCATGCTGACAGCTGTTGAGATGTTGCCTTCAGCCTCTTCCAACTGAGCTAAAGACAAGGTCGCATTGGGATTCCCAGGACTGATTTCTAGTGCCTTTTGATAGTAGTTTCTTGCCTCCGCGTTATCTCCTGTCGCAGCATAAACGCTACCGACCAATGTCAAGGCTGCCGGATTGTCGGGGTTCTCTGAAAGAACTTTTAGGGCCGCATCGATTGCCTTGTTCGGCTGGCCTGCTTTCAGGTGCGCCAGAACCAGCAAAGTTTGGGTATTTCCCTTTTCATCCGTCTTCGCCAGGATGCCCTGCAACTCATCGATGGCCAGCTCCGCGTCACCCGACTTGATATAGGCCAGAGCAAGTTCTTTGCGCAGTGCTGTGTTTTCGGGTGCAGACGCTGCGGCCTTCTGAAGACTCGCTATGCCTGAAGCCAGATCACCAGTATGCACATCATTGAGACCGACAAGCGCCAACAATTCAACATCGTCTGCTCCCGCATTCAGGGCGGATTTAAGGGTCTCTTGTGCCTTCTCATCCTGCCCCAATTGCATGTAGGTACGACCGAGCAGCTTGCGCGCACCCAGATTATCCGGTACTCCGCTTAAATAGCGAGACAGATAGTGGGCCGCCTGTTCAAAGTCCTTTTGTTGATATTTAACGGTCCCAAACAGCAGCAGAGTCTGAGGGTGATCCGACATGACTTTCAGGACTTTGAGCAAGCGTTCCTCTGCCAGATCGTGATTACCCTTGACAAACGCCAGCATCCCGCCGAGAAAATTGGTTTCCGGATCGTTTCCATACTGCCGGAAGAGAGGCTTGAGTGTTTCGGCCGCGTCTTCGATTTGCTTATCAACAATCTGCAGGCGGGCTAGACGAATGCGCGCCTGTCGACCATAGATCGTTGTGATGTTCGAAGGTTCAAGCTCGATCACTCGTTGATAGGCCTCGGTGCCTCCGGCCATATCCTGTTCCTTAAGGGCCGCGATCCCGCTCAACAACAGGAGTTCACGATCATCCGGATAGGCGCTCAAAGCCGCTGATGCGTCAGCTCTCGCGCCCTGGGAGTCTGCATCCAGCAACTTCAACTGAACGGCAACCTTTCTGATCTGCACAGCTTCGGCATCCAACGTCTTGCCTGCCACGAAAGCCTCCTCCGCTTGAGCACGCAATCCCAAACCCGCCATGGCGGATGCCTTTAGACCATACAGATTGGCCCTTGCGGTCGCAGAATACTGTTCTTTGATTTCAATCTCTTCGGCCATTTTCTTGAAATCGTTCCCATTGACCGCTGCTTTCGCCAGACCGATTTGGCTCTCTTCCTCACTCCAGCCAGACTCCTGGGCGCGGCGAAACTCCTTTTCAGCCCCGGCGGTATCGCCGAAATCGAGATTCAGAAGACCCAGAAGATAGCGGGCTTCACCATTTTCAGGGTTCGCCTGCAAAGCATTCTTCAGCTCCAGTGCCGCCTCCCTCGGGCTGTTCTCACTCAGATAGCTTTTCGCCTTATCCAGCATCTTCTGGCTATCGGCAACCGGATCGCTACAGGATGACAACATCAGGGCCATGACTAGCGTGATAATGTACCGCAGCCAAACTCTGGTGAACGGATTGTTAAATTGCATTTTCATTTCCCTCCTCATGACTGATTTGCTGATTTGCCCCATGACATGAGGTCTCCATTGACGAAAAATTCATGAATACCGCTTTCACACATGATACCGCCAGCTGGATCACTGATATTGTTCCGTAGCCGCCGACAGGGAAGGCTGCATCGTTGTGATAAAACTTTCGAGTCGCTTACGGGCCGATGCCTTGTCATCGAGTCGGGTAGCCAGTGCGATGACCGAGGCTTGTGGCCGACCACTCAGCTTACCAACGACCTGCATAAGCTTCGCCGTGTATTTACTGGTGACTCTATGGCCGGCGACCTCATACCAGTACCATACCAGCCGGTTTTCCACCCCACCTTTTTCCAACACCTGTTCGAGGACGCTGTGATCAGCAGAATCAAAGACCCGCCCACGGGGAAAGCGGTTCCGCCAGCGATTCTTGACACTGATCCGGTTCAAAACATTGATCAGCTCTTTACCCTGTTGTTGTCGTGGATAATAGCCAAGGAACAGATGGACTTCTTGGTCATCTTTTTGATAGGTTTGCCTGGCAGTCAGCGCTCCATGAAAAGTCGGCATCCAATCATCCCTGAGACTGTCGACCCCGCGCCAGCCGTCCCGCCCGTTCGGCGCAACGATCCCCTGCGGTCCGCTGTTCGTAACCGCCATTGCATCCATTTGATAAATCGCTGCGGGTGCTGCAACAATCAATAACCCAGAGAGAAGCAACATCAGCCATGGATGCATTTGCTTGTCAGCTTGGTTCTGACCGACATCCAGGATAACCGCTTCTTCCGGGGCTTCGGAACTTCGACTCAAGCGGGCATCGATCAACAAGAGGACGATCATCATGCCCGCAAACAGATACCAACCGAGCATCAGGTGATCATGCACGAATGGGTGCTGCATCTCTGTCACATAGGCGAGGTATACCACAATGAAAACCCGCACAAAATTGAGAATCACCGCGGCGACGGCCGCCACCAGGACCACCATCAGACGCCGCTTCAGTGCGGTAAAGTTCAAATATCCATATAGGGTACTCAGAGTCAGGGCCGCCAACAGGTATCGCAGACCACTGCAGGCCTCCTCGATGGATAACATGCCGGCTGGTAACACGATCAGTGCCTCTTGACGGAAAGCAGGGACCTCAAGGAGTCGTACCAACCAGAAGACTACATCGGCGGACCATTCCTGCAAGAGCGGCGAAAGTGGGAACCAGATAGGCAGGGCAAAGGCGATGAACAGCAGAGGAAAGAGGAGCTGCAGGGTGATCCGCCAGCCGAGAATGCTCAATACGATCGCGAACAGCATCAGCCAGAGGGCGACTGCCTGCATCATCTCCACATAGGCGACGGCGCTGACGAGCCAGAGCAAGCCTGCCGATGCAACCACCAACAAGCCCCAGGGGCTTGTAGCAGGGGAAATATGGATCAGCCTCCGAACTTTGCTATAGATCAAGTAGATGCTGATACCGAGAACCAGATACCCGTGGCCATACTCACCAACCTCGAACTGATTCCAACGCTCCAGCAGATACTTCAGTGTCTCCCAATAGACACCGAGGCTCAAAGCGACGAGCAGGGTAACAATGAAGCCTGACCGGCGCCAAGCCTGGATCGGTTCTACATTAGACACCCGTACCGACTTCCTCTTTCGATTGGATACATCAATTATTGTAAGAAGATGATGATAAACTCGGTCGGCGGAGCACGGCGAGCCTTTAGTCTGTCATCGTCAAGTTTGTTATTTTAAATGCTCGACCCGGATCCGTACGACCTCACCCGCCACCGACTCGAGCGCCTCGATCTGAACGATCGCCTGGTTCATCTGACTTTCCACCACCTTGTGGGTCAACATCACCAACGGCAGCATGGTCTCCTCTTCAGGGGGCTCCTTCTGTTGAATCGCCTCGATACTGATGCCCGCGTCACCAAGAATGCCGGCGATCTTCGCCACTACGCCCGGCTTGTCCACCACCTGCATGCGCAGATAGTAGGCGGTCTCGACATCCTGCATACTCAGAATCGGCAAATCCGACAGCTCATCCGGTTGAAAGGCCAGGTGCGGCACCCGGTTGCCAGGATCCGTGGTCAGGGCGCGCACCACGTCCACCACATCGGCCACCACGGCTGAAGCTGTCGGTTCGGATCCGGCACCGGCGCCGTAGTAGAGTGTCGGCCCCACTGCGTCACCCATCACCAGCACCGCATTCATCACTCCATCCACATTGGCGATGAGTCGCCGCTCCGGAATCATCGTCGGGTGTACCCGCAATTCTATCCCCTTATCCGTCCTGCGGGTGATGCCCAGGTGTTTGATGCGATAGCCCAGATGATTGGCGTACTCCACGTCCTGACGCTCGATCTTGGTGATGCCTTCGGTATAGGTCTTGTCGAATTGCAAGGGGATACCGAAGGCGATAGAGCCGAGGATGGTCAGCTTGTGCGCCGCGTCAATGCCCTCCACATCGAAGGTCGGGTCGGCCTCCGCGTAACCCAATGCCTGCGCCTCTTTCAGCACCTCATCGAAACCCCGTCCCTTGTCACGCATCTCGGTGAGAATGAAATTGCCGGTACCGTTGATGATACCGGCGATCCATTCGATCTCGTTGGCCGCCAGGCCTTCACGTACGGCCTTGATGATCGGTATACCACCGGCGACCGCCGCTTCAAAGGCCACCGTCACTCCCTGCTTCTGGGCCGCAGCGAATATCTCATTGCCATGCATGGCAATCAAAGCCTTGTTGGCGGTCACCACGTGTTTGCCGTTTTCGATCGCCTTCAACACCAGTTCCCGGGCCGGGGAGTAACCGCCGATCAATTCGATGATGATCTCGACCTGTGGATTATCGACCACGCTGAACGCATCATCGGTAACCTCCACCTGATCCAGACCCAACAGACGCTCAGGATCGTATGACTTGGCGGCAGCGTGGGATATCTGGATACCACGCCCCGCTCGACGGGCAATCTCTTCAGCATTTCTGGTCAGGACATTCAACGTACCACCACCCACGGTACCCAGCCCCAACAGACCAACTTTGACTGGATTCAATCTTTCTCTCCTTATTCTTGATCTATCTATATCGCCCGATAACGCAGCCTATCGGCGCGTTACCGGTATGGAATCATCGATGGGGTTCCCCGCTGCTCAGTCCCCGCTCACCCCACTACGGCGGAACATATCCCGAATACCGCGCACGGCCTGTCGGGTCCGGTGTTCGTTCTCGATCAGTCCAAACCGCACATGATCGTCACCATGCTCCCCGAAACCAATACCCGGCGAGACCGCCACTTTGGCCTCTTGCAGGAGTCTCTTGGAAAACTCCAGAGAGCCCAAGTGCCTGAATGCATCGGGAATGGGGGCCCAGACAAACATGGTTGCCTGGGGTTTCTGCACATGCCAACCGATATTGTTCAGACCGTCACACAGCACATCCCGTCGAGCCTGATACATGTCGCGGATCTCATGCACCACGTCCTGGGGCCCTTCCAAGGCGGCTATTGCCGCCACCTGAATCGGCGTAAAGGTCCCATAGTCAAGATAGGACTTGATCCGTGAGAGGGCGGCCACCAGGGTCTTGTTGCCACTCATGAAGCCAACCCGCCAGCCCGGCATATTATAGCTTTTCGAAAGGGAGAAAAATTCCACGGCGATCTCCTCCGCACCCGGCACCTGGAGGATCGAGGGAGCGATATACCCATCGAACACGATATCCGCATAGGCCAAATCGTGAACCACCCAGATATTGTACTCCTTGGCGATCTCCACCACCTTTTCGAAGAAATCCACTTCCACACAATGGGTGGTCGGATTCCCCGGGAAATTGAGGACCAGCATTTTGGGTCTAGGCCAGGAGTCCTTGATCGAGCGCACGAGTTCCTGAAAGAAATCCACCCCGGGCACCATCGGCACATGCCGGACATCCGCTCCTGCGATGATGAAACCGTAGGGATGGATCGGATAGGCGGGATTCGGCACCAGTACCGAGTCACCCGGCCCCATGCAAGCCAGTGCCAGATGCGCCAGACCCTCTTTCGAACCGATAGTGGCAATCACCTGGGTGTCCGGATCCAGGTCTACATCGTAGCGGGTCTTGTACCAACGACTCATGGCCCGACGCAATCGGGGGATTCCCTTGGAAACCGAATAACGGTGGGTGTCCTTGCGGTTGGCCACCTCACAGAGTTTATCCACGATGTGTTGTGGGGTGGGTTGATCCGGATTACCCATGCCGAAATCGATAATGTCCTCACCCCGTGCCCGCGCCGCTGCCTTCAATTCATTCACGATGGCGAATACATAAGGCGGCAACCGCTTGATCCTGCGGAATTCTTCCATCTCTGGCGTGGACACGAGCACCTCGAGCTGTTGACGAGTTAAAAAAAAGGATTAACGTTAACTGACCCACCGGTAAAGATCAATCAGATAGAACGGCCCCGGCCCGCACATCTTTACCGACATGCGGAATCTCACTCACCCCAGCGCTGCTAAAGCGTCCTGTGGTTTTCCTCATGCCCCACAATTCGGTCAATGGTAGTCAGGCATACGGAACCGGCTTTTTTCGAATGTAAAAATCCGGTATCTTGAAGCACATGAAATTTATGCAGGAAGATCTGCACGACCGCTTCGCCATCCAGCGCTATGACAAAGGCCAGATCACCATCAATGGGGTGGCCTACCGGTCCAGTCTGATCCTTACCCCCGCAGAGGTCATCCCGGACTGGCGCCCCCAGGTCTTTGGCGAACTCCTTGAGCCTGACTTTTCCAGGCTGATCGACCTTCGACCGGAAATGATCCTACTGGGAACGGGGGCCTCCCACCAATTCCCTCATCCGGCCCTGACCGTTGAAATCCTGCAGCAGCAAATCGGATTGGACGTCATGGACACGGCGGCAGCCTGTCGCACCTACAACATCCTCATGGCCGAGGGACGAAAAGTGGCCGCGGCGCTGTTGATGATCTAGCCGCTTACCGAAGACGTATGAGTATCCACCCCGGTGGGTTCTGAATCGTCCTCAAGAATCACAACCCCTTCGGGTACTGGATATTTTTCAACAGTGCCTTTCGACAGCTTGTGCAGGTTGGCTTGATGCAGGGCGTCCGATTCCATCAGGATAAGGATCAGCACAGTCACCATCACCGGCAAGATACCCACACCACCGCTCACCGCAACCACGGCAACCTTCATCATGCCGAAATAGGTATAGCCAATCCATCCCAGGATCACGACCAGCACGCCCAACAACAACATGTAGATGAAGAGCCGGCTACGGGCCGCGCAGATCTGCCAATGACACATCACATACCAGTCATCCAGTTGCTTGGAGCGCCGAGCGCGCCACAAAATGTATGATAGGGTTGCCAGGGAAAAGACCGGCACCAGCGCCAAAGGCTGCCAGTAGGAGCCCGCCAGGCCCAGGGCTGCGACAAACCAGAGAATATGGTTACCGATCAGGTTGGTGAGGAGGATTTCATGGGGAATCTTGGCCTTGTGGGCAATCTCGTTGGTAAGTTCGAATTTCATCGGATCGATGTGCTGCGCTGCCAGGAAGATGTCACATTCAGATTATTCAGGCTACCATCAGGCGCTGCGCTTTGCACCTATTATCCCCCACTCGTCCCGAAACAGTGCCTGTTGTGCCCTACTCACGCTTGGTTAGGCAGATTTTCATCGTTTTACATGCACCAGCCCGGCCGTCCCGTAGTAGAATTCGACCATTCGATGAGCTGCGATCCATGCGATCGACCAATCCTGATAAACATCATCAATCTTGCGGAAGTGTCGATGGACAAAAAAATCCTCTCCTGGATCATCTCGCTCACCCTCATCGTGCTGGCGCTTGCCATCCTGCTGCCAGGCGGCCGTGAGGCCGACCAGGAGCCTAAACTCCCCTGGGATATCAGGGTGGATCCCCAGGGCGGATCGGCGGTATTCGGTATCACTCTGGGTGAAAGCACCCTGGATGATGCCCGACGACTCTTCAAGAGTGACGGCAAAGTCAGCTTGTTCGTGACCCAGGCCGGGCTGCCCGCCCTTGAAGCCTATTTCGAACGGGTCTTTCTCAGCGGATTGCGGGCTGATTTCGTGCTGGTACTCGAAGCTGAGGCAGAGACCCTGTGGGCAATGTATGACCGGGGCAGTCGCATCAGCCCAACCACGGACAAAACCCGCAAGGTCGAGTTGGCGGGGGAAGACAGCCTGTTGGTCGGCACTCTGCCCATCAGGCTGATCAACTACATCCCCGCGGCCGATCTGGATGAGGCGCTGATTGCAAAGCGGTTTGGTGAACCGGCCAAGCGAATCAGCGAACCGGAAACCGGCATCATACACTGGATCTATCCGGAAGATGGTCTGAGCATCGGCGTGAATGCATCCGGAAAGGAACTCCTCCAGTACATTCAGCCGAAAGAGATCGAGATGTTGACCGACATCCTCGGCTCAGATGATGTCGAGAGATAACTTGTAGCCGACTTAGCGCCTGTCTACCCTATTCAGGGATAACTCAAAAGCCGGCGATATCGCTGGACAAGACGAGCTGTTCGGGGAGTACCTGTCGTACACGAACGCAACAGCGACAACGCCATGTTTGGACACACCACGCATAATTACTCGTTGTCCTCTGCATCCGGCATGCGCTGTTTCGGTTTAGTCTGCTGCGCCGGCGGGAGGTCCTCATCCATCAGGATGCGATGCCCTTCCCCTTCGAGATCATCGAATTGACCATTTCGCGCAGCCCAGAACAGCACACCAACCGCCACCAGACCCAGCAGGATCATTCCGGGTATCAAACCATAGATCACTTCCATCAAAAGACTCCGCAACAGACAAGCATCGAATCAGCTCTGATAAGAAACCGGCCAGGATCACCAAGTGCGCCTCGAAGGCCTCTACCGGGGTTTCACACCCTTGAACAGAGTACGAATCCGGGCAGAATTACCGATCACCGCCAGAGAGCTTAGGGGCATGGAGATGGCCGCCACCAGTGGAGTGACGATCGCCGCCATCGCCAAAGGCACCATGATGATATTGTACACGATGGAGATGCCGATATTCTGCCGAATGGTCCTTAGCGTGCGGCGTGACAGACCGATGGCCAGCCGTACTTTTTCCAGCTCGGCATTCATCAACACAATATCCGCGCTGGCAATAGACACATCTGTTCCCGAACCCATGGCGATTCCCACATTCGCCCGTACCAGGGCCGGTGCATCGTTCACCCCGTCACCGACCATTGCGACCCGCTTTGCGCCTTGTTGCAGGCGTTGGATCACCTGATCCTTGTCCTCCGGCAGTACCTCGGCAATCACCTCCATACCGCCCAGACGCGCAGCGATGGACTCTGCCACTGGCTTGCGGTCACCGCTGAGCAGGGTCAGTTCCAGCCCTTCCGCCTTGAGTTCCTCGATCAACCCTGCTGCTTGCGGCCGAATCCTGTCCTCGATGGCCAGCAGTGCAATCTCCTTGCCGTCGACGGCGAGCCGGATCGAACCAATCCCCGAATGGTCCAGGTCGTCGGCCAAACCATCGAAGTACAGCTCCCGCTCGATATTCTGGACATCCAACCAGGCGCCGTTGCCCGCCAGCAAGTACTTGCCTCCCACTCTGCCGGACACCCCATGACCGGGACGACTCTCGAAATCTTCAGTGGTTGTCGACGGGTTGATCTCCAGGGCTTCTGCCAGTTCCAGGACCGCCTGGGCCGTTGGGTGCTCTGAGTATCGCTCCAGAGACGCCAGATCCCGAATCAACGCCTTGATCCGATCCGGCGGTACAGCATTCGATTGGCTGTTCCACTCAGCATCCGCCAGATGAACCGCCACCACGGAGAGTTTTCCCTCGGTCAGGGTACCGGTCTTGTCAAACACTACATGGTTGATTGATGAAAGAGACTCCAGCACCTCGCCGTTCTTCACCAGGATCCCGTACTTTGCGCCCAAACCGGATGCCACTGCAATGGACATGGGGGTCGCCAGGCCGAAGGCGCAGGGGCAGGTGATGATCAACACCGAGGTCGCCGCCAGCAAGGCCAGCTCGATTGATGTGCTCTGCCACCAGAGAAAAGTCAGAGTCGCGAGACCCAGGGTTACCGCCACAAACCAGGGCACGACCCGATCCGCCACACACTGAATGGGCGCCTTCGAGGCCTGCGCCTCTTCCACCAGATGGATGATCCGCCCCAGAGCGGTCTTCTTCAGGGAGCCGGTCATTCGTACCTGTAGCATTCCGCTGCCATTCATGGTGCCGGCTGACACCTTGTCTCCCACTTCCTTGGCGACCGGTCTGGATTCACCGGTCAACATCGCCTCATCGATGTTGCTGCGCCCCCTGATGACATCCCCGTCAACCGGTACCCGTTCACCGGGCCTGACCAGCACCGTTTCACCGATCCCAACCGCACGCACCGGGACGATCGTCTCATCCCCGTCGCGAATGACCGTCGCCACTTTCGGCTGCAGATCGAGCAAGCGCTGGGTAGCGGCCACTGCCTGCCGCTTCGAGATAGCCTCAAGATAGCGCCCCACCAGTATGACGAAAAGAAAATTGACCACCGTGTCGAAATAGACCTCACCGGTGGTAGTACCGGTGACGGTGACATAGACCGAATAGAGATAGGTGATGCTGGCACCGATGGCGATCGGCAGGTCCATGCCCAGATGGAAATTCCGTAAACCGGCCCAGGCCCCTTTGTAGAATGGAAAGCCCGAATAAAGCAGTACCGGGGTCGCCAGGGTAAATCCGACCCAATGGAACATGTCACGGAACTCCCCCTCGCTGGCCCCGGCGTAGAGCGCGATGGAGATCCACATCAGATTCATCATGCCGAAGGCGGCAAACGCCATGCGGTATAGCAGGGACCGATTCTGCCGTTTCAGTGCTCCTTCAGCGGCTTCCGGGTCATAGGGCACAGCAGCATAGCCGATCTGGCCCATGCGGTTGATGATATTGGACAGACTGACCTGGTTGTTGTGCCACTTGACATGCAGTCGCTTGCCGGAGAGATTGACCTGTGCCTGGATGATGCCCGGCAGGGCATTCAGGGAGTGCTCGATCAACCAGACGCAGGCGGCGCAGTGGATACCTTCGACCAACAGATGGATGTCCCGCTCCTCACCCAGGTCTCCAACGAACTCCTCCTGCACCTCGTCCAGATCGTAGAGGCCCAACTCATCAGGGATGTCGGGGGGCGGTGCGAGACAGGTGCCCTCGGGTGTGCGCTGATAGAAACCCTCCAGCCCGGCCTGGTAGATCGCCTCACAGACGGCTTTGCACCCTGTACAGCAGAAGCTTTGTGACTCGCCCTCGATCTCGGCGATCACCTCATCCTGAGGCGGCACGGGGAGCCCGCAGTGGAAGCAGGTTTGCTCCGACATATAGGGACTAGGGCACCCAGTCCATTCCTACACCGATCCTCTTGGGTGTATTGAACTCATCTTCACCCTTCCTGGCACTGACCAGGGTATCCCAGGCGCCCAACAGGGGAAAACGAACCTCTGCTTCATAAAGTCCGGGTGCTACCAGTTTCATGGGCACGGAGAAGTCGGCATCCTTGTCGGACGGCCGATAGGCATAGAACGTCACCCCATCCGGCTGCACCGGTTGTCCCGCCTTGTCGCTGACCCTGAACCGACAGACCACGGTTTGATCCACCTCAATCTTTCTCGGTAATTCGACCCGCATCTTCCACCCCGGATCTCGCGCCTGGCGTTTGAGCATGTTTTTTTCGTAGTCCTGCCCGCGCTCATAGAAATCGTCGACCACCAGACCGGGACTGTTGTCAGTGGCCATATAGATCATGATCAGGTTCATGGTGAAAAAGATCACCACCATGGCCACCCACGCTATCACCCAGGGACTACGCCAAGCAGAATTCTTTTTGTCTGTCATAAGTTTTCGATAAACCGGTAAAAAAGTTCGGGGCGGACTCTACAGTCCGCCCCGTTTCTATTCAAGTTAAGTCTCGGCTAACGGCTCGGACCGATAAACACACTCTTCCGCTCACTCGTCAAGACATCATTGCCCGTGTTACCCTCGATACGAAATACCAGCGGCGAATTCTCCTGGACCAGGTTTTCCCGCGGCACCCTGACAAAAACGGTGCGTGCCGTTACCTTGCCATTTCTGGCCGTAATTTCCTGATCCGCATCCACCAGGAGAAGACCTTCCGGTCCCGTGGCGCTGACCGTCACCGGGACATCCTCAGTCATCTTGTTGAGGATCTTCAAAGTGTATTTATTCTGGATACTGCCATCACTTTGTAAGACAAACAAAGGCTGTCTGGCATGAATGACCTTAAGCTCCAGGGCATCCAGAGAATTCAGGCCAAGTGCGATACCAATCAGTGCGGCCGTCATGATGCCGGTATATACCCACACTCGAGGACGCAGCCAGATCGGCTTGGGCTTTTGCTGCGTCTCCAGGGCCTCATAGGACTCGTAGCGAATCAAACCCTTGGGACGTCCCACCTTGTCCATGACTTCATCACAGGCATCGATGCAGAGGGCGCACATGATGCAACCCTCCTGTTGGCCATGGCGGATGTCCACACCGGTCGGGCAGACGGCGATGCACTGTTTGCAGTCGATACAGTCACCCGTGGTTCTTTCTGACGCCTTCTCACCTTTCTTGATCCTGCCGCGAGGTTCTCCCCGATGGAAATCGTAGGTGGGAACGACTGTCGTCTTGTCGATCATCACACCCTGTATCCTCGCATAGGGACAGAGCCAGAAGCAGGCCTGCTCACGCATATAACCGGCCAGCACATAGGTACCCGCGGTGAACAATCCTATGGTGGCCAGCGCAACTGTGCCGACTTGCAGGCTGAACAGATCTGCCCAGAGCTCAAACGCCCCATAGAACCAGGCCACGAAACTAATACCTGTCATTACCGAAATCAATAGCCAGACCAGATGTTTGGTCAGTTTGATGCGTATCTTGTTGAAGTCCAGCGGTGCCTTGTCCAATTTACGGCGTTTCGGCGGCGCACCTTCCAAGATATTCTCCAGCCAGGTGAAAACGTCTGTCCAGACGGTCTGAAAGCAGAAAAATCCGCAGAACACCCGACCCGCCATCGCGGTTGCCACGGCCAATAACAGCGCGAAAAACAGTAAGGTCAGGGAGAGCATCCAAAAGTCCTGAGGCAGGATTGTCATGCCCAGGATGTGAAATTGGCGATTCGGGATATCGAACAAAATCGCCTGCCGGTCGCCCCACTGGAGATAAGGGCCGAAAAAGAAAAGCAGCCAGAAAGAAGCCGTCGCCCAGCGAATCTTGCGCCACTTACCCCCAATGCGCTTGGCGTGGATGGTCTCTTCACCGGTGTTGAGATGCCAATGATGGGATTCCGCATACAAATCATCAACAACCGACTGCTGACCACGACTACTCTGTTGCTCACTCAATGGGAGTCTCTCCTGTAGAATCAAGTGTATTCGATCAATTCTATCTTTGACTGAAATCGGCAGCCAATGCGATTTATCAATAGGTTAGATCCATCCAGTCGAATATCTCTCCGGTTTATTTCCTCCATAAAAAAGGGGGTGACCTCACCCCCTTGTCTGACCTGATCAAGCCATCAAGTCACTTGTTCTTTTCTGCATCGCTCTTCATCAAGGCACTCACCTTGAACGCCAGAAAAACAATGATTACAACAGCGATTATGACTGATGCAATCGAGCCAATAGTTACCGCATCCCAATGCATGACTGCCCCCTTAGTTAGCTCGGGTGCATGGGGGAGTACCCCCATGCTCAAGTGAAATTAGCCGAATTCAGCCAAACGCCTATTGCCCACCACCGAACTTATGAACATAAACTGCCAGTTTCTTGATGTCGTCTTGCGATAGACGGTCACCAAAAGCCGGCATTACCGCCTCTCGAGACTTCGGATCCGTGGCGTCGTTGACGCCGTGCCGGATAGTGTATTTTACGCTTTCCAACAGGGTTTGATCCCCTTCAGGCACAAAACGGTATATTCCATCGGTGAGGTTGGCGGAACCTAACACCGCCATGCCTTTACCGTCCATGCCATGACAGGCGATACAACCCTTATTGGTAAAATTCGGATCTGACATTGGCTTGCCGTCGACGATCGCCTTTGACAGGGAGTCGATTTCCGCCTCTGAAAGTATCTTGCCATGGGCGGTCATGATGCCCTTGCGTCCCATGCTGATGGTCTGCTCGATATTCTCAATGGTGCCACCGAACAGCCAGTCATCGTCCGCCAGGACCGGGTAACCGGGACCACCCTGACCACCACCGCCATGGCAGGGAGCACAGTTGTCACCAAACAGCACCTTCGCCGAGGCTACGGTGTAATCAGCCAGGCCGGGATCCGCCAGAATCTCCTTGGCGCTCATGCCCTTGAGCTGAGTTTCATACTCAGCACGCACCGCCTCGACCTCGGCTACGCCTTCCTGGTATTCCTTGATCTGGGTCCAACCCATGATGCCTTTGGTTGGCTCCTGACCTATAGGGTACATGGGATAGAGCACCCCATATCCTATGAACCAGATGATGGAGGCCCAGAAGGCGATCATCCACCAGCGTGGGGGAGGATTGTTCAGCTCCCGGATATTGTCGTCCCATATATGCCCGGTATTGTTTTCACCCGGAAAAGGATTTTTATCCGCCATTTTTGTCTCC
>JASJBU010000045.1 GCA_030066355.1 Gammaproteobacteria bacterium
TGACCCACCTCCGACCCGGTACCGGCCTGATACCGTCCCGCCCCCGACAACCCCTCACTTTGCTCCGGCCGCTTCAGCTGATCCGTGTCCACCAGCCCCATCAGGAAGCTGGAGCCGTCCTTGCCCTCGCTGTTATAGAGCAACTCGTAGACCCGTTGCCGGCCGCGACCGCCCTGGTGTATCAGTAGATACTCTAAGGCCTCCAGGCGCTGTAGATGGACCTTAAGCTGGGTCCAGCCCCAGCCGGTGTGTTCGCGGACATCCCGGCGGGTGAACCGAAACTCCCGGCGGCTGCCGGGCGATCCGGAGGAACGCTCGGCGACCATCTCATCGATCAGGGTCAACAGTCGCCGCGTCTGCGGCGGCAGTTCATCCAGAGAGCGGCCCAGGACCTCGTGAGCCAGCCGGTTGGCCAGCGCAATGTCGTCCAGTGTCACTTCCACATAGTCGATCTCCCGGTCCCGGTAGTAGGTGCGCTTGACCTCCCGCTGGTACTGATGCAGCAGCGCAATGGTGCGGATCAGGCTGAGGTATTTGCGGTGGTCCCGTCGTGCGCGTGTCTTGTCACTGAGAAAGGTGAGTCGGGTGGCATAGGGATTGACCACATGCAGGGGCCGCAGCAGGTGTTGCGCGTTGCGGTGAACCCGCAAGACATCCTCCCGGGCCTGGTTGGCCAGGAGGCCATCCAGGGTCTCCTGGTAACGCTGCCACTGGTGGATGGCCTCGGTTTGTGCCTGGCCCTCGTTGACCGTGAGCACCAGGCAGCGGTTGAGGAGCTCCTCGTCCACATCGATGGCAGTGGTGGTGCTGAAGATCATCACCGGACCGTCGACCCGGTACTCGTGAGTCGTGTGTCGACCACTGATCGGATCCTTGCCGGTGGAGGCAATGGTCAGCTGTCCTTCGCTCTGGAGCAGTTTCAGGGCATAGGTGGCGTTGCTGGCGCCTTCCTCCTCCGAGATCGCCAGCACCTTGTGGCGCAGGTTGAAGTTGCCCATGTAGAACAGCGACTGTCCCGTGATGGCCGAGTACTGCACCCGCTCCTCATCAGGCACCAGGTTCAGCACCGCATCCATCAGGGCGCTCTTGCCGGCGGCGCTGGTGCTCTGAACCATAACCGCCAGGGGCTTGTCGAGCTTGCGGGAGAGCACGGCCAGGTAGGCCACCAGCTTGTTGGTCTCTTCCCCGACCAACCCACAGTCCTGAAAGTCGGCCAAAAGCCGCTCGATCAGCTTGGGCGACTTCAGCAGCGACAGCGCTTCCTTGCGCTCCTTGTCGTTAAGTTGCGGCTGAGCCGGCTGCAGGGTGAGGGCCTCCCGGATATTCTGCTCCTGCAGCAGCTCCAGCTTGAGCAGGAGCCGGGCCAGGTCCCTCTTGATGAGTTCCTCCTTGACACCCAGCTCCACGGCCGACTGGCGAATGAAGTTGGCCCGGGGCTTGGTGGCATAGAGATCGAAGGTATCGACGTGCAGCCCCTCACCCTGGGTGACCAGCAGATTCACCTTGAGCTGTTCGTAGCTGAGGTTCTTCTCGAATCCTCGGATGCGGTAACGCCTTTGATCGAGCAAGGAGATGAGCTCGTTGTCCTTGATCTCGATTTCCAGCTCGTCGGGCAGGCGTGGAGCCACAGTCGCCGGCAATGAAGGCACAGCTGGTTCCTCGATGTCATCCGACTGCGATCCCACCTTATTGGGCTCTGGCGATTCTGCCGGGTGGCTACTATCCAGCGTCGCTGGCGCTGTATCAATCGTTTCCGCCTCTGGCGTGGCCTCCGAAGGAGTGACGGTGTCGGATTCGCAGCCTTTTCCGATCCATTGAGCCTGCCGTATCGCTTCACCGAGGGCTTCCTGGGGTGACGCCGATTTCACGGCAGTGTCATTGGCATCCATTCCCGTTGGAAACTGAATGCGATAGGTATCGATGCCGAGGGCATTCAGACGATCGGCTAATGCTGTGGTCTGGGCATCTCCCTCGGGTGTCGTGGCGAAGGCGATCAGCACTCGCTTTACCCTATGCTGCTTGATGATCTGGAGCAGTTCATCCGTCCAACCGTCAGTACCGACCGCGCAGGTGACGTTGCGATAGCCGGCACACCAGAAGGTGAGCGCATCGATTAGCGACAGACAAAGGATCAACTCGTCGGAGGCACGGACCGCCTCCCTGTTGAAAAGTCCGTCCGGTGCATTGGGAAGCATCACATGCTGGGCCGTCCCCGCCCGTAGGTTGGGGGTCACTTTCCGGCCGTAGATCTGCACAACCTGATGATCCGTGATCACTGGAATAGTGATCGAACCCCGAAACAGTTCATGCCCGGTACTGCGAAGCAGTCCCAGCTGCTGTAGCCGGCCTCGGATGGCACCGCCTTCCTTTCGGTTTTTCAGGGGCAGTTTGGTGCCGAGTGTCCGATCACAAAATCCCAGTCGAAATTTCTCAATCGCTTCTGGATGATTGATGCAACGCTTTTGCAGGTACTTAAGGGCGCCTGGCGTCTGTATCAGGGTTTGGTGGTAATAATTGACGACCTGATGAAGCAGTCGTTGGTCATCGCCTTCGGAAGACAGCGTGATCAGGGCATCGTTGGGTTTCCTTTCAGGTGGTGAAGTCTGTTCAGTCTCTTTACTAGCGCCATGGGTTTTATAGATGTACTGCTTTGCCTCGTCTCGTCCTATGCCCTGATCCCGCATCACCCAATCAACCACACCGCCCCCTGTCTGACAGGCTCCGTCGCACTGCCAGTGACCTGTGCTCGGGTCAACCATCAGGGCACCGTTATGATCGTCATGGAATGGGCAATCCCCGGTCCATACGGGGCCTTCCCGAGACAGCTCCACACCGGACGCTTTGATCACCTCGAGGAGCATAGGTTTATCTGTCGTTTCATCGGTGGGTATATTTTGCTTCTCAGCCATTGTCACCCTCCTTGTCCTTAGTCTTGGTTGACTTGATGGGCGACATCTTTTTGCGCATCGATTCGCCACTCAGTTTGATCAGATGCGCGTTGTGCACGATCCTATCCAGAATGGCGTCTGCGATGGTGGCTTCACCGAGATAGACGTGCCACTGCTCGACGGGGAGCTGCGAGGTGATCATGACGGAGCTCTTGCCCAGTCGGTCATCGATGATCTCCAGCAACTCCTGTCGCCCGGTGGATGTCAGGGGAGACAGCGCCCAATCATCCAGGATCAGCAAATCCTTCTTGGAGAGACGGTTGCGTATCGTAGGCAGGCTGCCATCGGCATGGGCGATTTCCAGCTCCTCGAGCAACCGCGAAAGCCGCACATAGTAAACGGCATAGCCTCGCCGCGTTGCCTGATGGCCCAGGGCGCAGGCCAACCAGGTTTTACCCACGCCTGTGGGACCTGTCAGCACAACGTTGAGATGTCGTTCCAGGTAGTCGCAGCTCAGCAGATTGGCCATCACCTGCCGGTCCAGCCCACGCTTGACCCGGTAGTTGATATTCTCGGGGGCGGCATCCACCTTGAACTTGGCCTGTTTGACCATCCGGTTCAGTTTTTTGATCTTGCGTTCCTGGATCTCGATATCCACCGCCATGCCCAGCCGGTCATCACAGGAAAGGTCCTGAAGGGAGGGATTGCTGCGCATATCTTCGATGGCCTGCGCCATCGCAGTCAGTCGCAGTGCCCGTAGATTGGCTAGCGTCTGTTCAATCAGGGTTGCCATGGCTTAGCCCTCCTGTGAGTAATAGCGCGGGCCGCGCACGTTGTAGTGCAGGGGCAGCTGACCCTGAACGGGGATGCGTGGATCATTGACGCCATCGAGATTGCGCCGCAGGATGGACTTGACCGATTTGAGCGTCAGTGAACCGATCTGCTGGGCGCGCTCGCAGGCGGCCTCGAGCCGCTGGGTGCCGTACTCTTTACCCAGCTTCATCAGACAGCTGCAGACACGTATCCCCGGCAGGTTATAAGGGGTGCGACTGAGCTGATGCTCGACAAAGGCGGTGGTGAAATCGCCGATTTTCTCGGCCCAATCCTGAAAGTATTCCGGTGTCTGCTCGGCATATTTCCGGTGGGCAATGGGCTGGTGTTCAGGCAGCGTGGTATGGCCGCCAGCCACATCACTCCTGGCATGGATGGCAACTCGTTTGCCGAGGCAGAATATTTCTACCGTGTCATGCGTTTTGCGTGCTTCGACCTTGGAACCCACCAACTGGTGAGGCACTGAGTAGTAGTGTCTGTCGACATGGACATGATAGTCCGAATGGACCTTCTGCTCGGCTGTCCAAAGGGCAGTCGGTTCAAAGATCGTTTCCGGGAGGAGCATGAGCTGTGGCTTTTCGATCCGCTCAAAAAGGTCTCGGCGACACCCCGGCAGCTTCTTGAACGGTCTTTCGTTGAGCAGCACCAATCGTTTGGCAATCTCCTCGTTGATCTCCTGGAGACTAAAAAACTTCCGGTGCCGCAAAGCGGCGATGATCCACCGAGTGACAATCTGAACGCCAATCTCGGCGTGGCTTTTGTCCTGCGGGCGCCTTACGCGAGCCGGTACGATCACCGTCCCATAGTGCACTGCCATCTCCCGGTAAGTCCTGTTGAGCTTGGGTTCAGCGCCCGGTTGGGTAACGGCTGATTTCAGGTTGTCCGGGATCACTGTCTCCGTGACACCACCAAAGAACATAAACATTCTATTGTGGGCATCTATCCAATCATGGAGCTTCTGGGAATCGCAGGCATGGGCAAAGGTATATTTTGAACTCCCGAGCACGCCGACAAAGACCTCGGCCAACTTCTTGGGCTTTCCCGGTGGATAATAAGGAATTCTCCGGCCTGCAAAATCCACAAAGGTCACCTTTCCCGCCTGGTGGGTCTGGCGCATGCTGAGGTCGAGCTTGGAAACGAACTCCCGGTAATGCTCGGTGAAGCTGCTGTAACCGTAAGCGTCTTCAGGACCATCGAGGCAGTAATCCTCCCACAGCAGTTGCAGACTGACATCGGCCATCAGCTTCTGGCTGTGAATATATGACCAGTCAGGAAGACGCTTTTTAGAGTTGTAGCCACAGTACTTATTCAAAAGCGCCATGATGCTTCGATCATCCATTTCCTGTATCTTGTCCCATTCAATCTGCTTTTCTTCTGCGATTGCTCGATAGCGTTTGATCGTGTTGGGTGAACGAGATACAAGCTCCCCAATTTGACTGTTGCACAACGGAGTTGTGAGGATGAGTCTCAAAGATTCTCTAAATACATTCATATCTCTTCTCCTGTGTTCGGGGTAAGTAAGTCCCCTGGTTCGAAACTGAACCTGATTCAAGTCATAAATATCAGGGTGAGCGCCGTCCTAGAGTGAGAGCGATAGCATCCACTCAACTTGACAGAACAAGGAAAAGAGACGAGTATTGGTGTGTCGGGTGCCTACTCGACTACACCAAGAACAAGCCTAGGAGCCGCTAACTCCTGGGCTTTTTCGTTTCTACCACCCTGAAAAATGTTATTCGGCCAAGATAACCTGGCCACACGCAGTCATATCAGGTCATGGTGATTCCTCCTTCGAGTTGTCTGATTTCGATTCATTCTGAAATTTATCGACTTCCGGATACGCCCTGTCCAGGGAAGCCAACCACTTGGCAACATCGTGGGTTCTGGCAAATCTCAGACGAAACCCATCCCGCTTAAATGTCTGAACCGGCAAGGTCTTACGGCATGCAGCCTGCCGAAACGCATCCCCGGATGAATAACCCAGAACATGGTGTAGATCCCGCCCTCCAATCACTGCGCCATACAGCTTTAAAAGGCCTATCTCATAGGCAGCTACCTTGTCACATATATCGGGAATCTGGCTCTTCATATCGCCGAGAATAGCCCTCCTGTGAAGTGAAAGATATTTCACGTTACACTGTGTAACGTGACCAGGAGTGACGCCAATGCCATATCCCATCGGTTCACCATTAAAAGACAAGGTCATCCGAAGAATGGTGACGGCTGCGTGCTATGTGGAGATTGCTTTAGCTGCTGGCGGGGAATGGGATCCCGACAAACTCGAAGTGTTGATCGATGAGAAAGGCTATGCCAGTCATACCGGCCGTTATCGTCGTCTCTTCAGAGGTATTGTACCCAGTGACCAGAGTGCGCTGTTTGTCAAACTCAGACTCCAGAACACCTGTGATCTGCTTAAATGGCGTGACCACCCGTTCTGGAAACTCCTCAGTAACCGACCGCTGACACATTTGGACATCGAGACAGCACTATTAACGGTTACGAGCAATGTTAAACATTATGTCTGGCATCGATGTCCCCCTCCAGAGGCTTCAAGCACCAACCGCGGAGTCAGGATAATCCCAGAAAGAGAATTGATTGAGAGGATCGCCAAGTACAGGAATTTCGATTCCCTGCTCACACTCGTCGCTTATGCCCGGGAAGGACGCGATTCCGGTCTGTTGCAGGAATATGGGATGTCGTCAGGCAGCTCATTGAAGATATTTCCTCAGGTCGTCGCGAGAAACCCACATCTTTATGCCTGCTGGAAACCACTTGCTAAAAGGCTGAATTCACTCATTTGGAATCCAAAAAGTAAATTCTTTGTCGATCTCAGACAAAATTTCAATCTCTCCCTACTCAATAAGGAGATCGAAACACTTGTAGAAACAACAAGGAATAAGGGTTCCTGTTTCCCACCAAAAGATTTGATGAAACGTTTTGCTTGAAATCTTACTCACAGGTTAACGGTACGATTCGATGCATTGCTATGATACGACTACCACAATGCAGAACCACCAGCGACGGATGCAGCGAATTCTGGAATCAGATTGTAATGGCTATTGGAACTGCCTGGCAATTTGAATGGAATACGCAGGTGCGTATTCCAGACCGAATTGCACACTTCGCTGAAACCCACTGCAACCCGAAACCAAAATTCACTGCCAGGGCCGCTGGAAATGGCTGCTATGTGTAGGATTAACATTGATGGTTGTTGTATATGTATCAATCGGACACGTTTGGTGTATTGGGACAAATCACATGCGGCTTAATGCCCTGCGGTTATTGTGTCCTACTGTACTAATTATTTTTTCATTAGCTTCCTTATCAATTTGATGATTAGGGCAAGCTCGATCGCGTAGAGAAAAGCTATATGTACAATAAGCTGATGGTGGATTTGCAACGCCAATAGAGAAGTAACGTCAAAGTCGAGTGCCAAACCATACATGACGTAGAATCCGACAATAAAGGGAATAACAAAGATCCCAATCAATAAACTTCTTTGACTGACTTCTTTATTCGTTAGGCCCAACAATATGCCAACTACTATCACTATTGCGTATGGGTAAATCACTGTTTACTTTCCTTATTCCTCGCAGAAATTTTCTTTACACTCTTTCCAACATACGGCAGTTTCAAATACACCCCATGTAAAAAACACTCTACCAGCAACATGTCCAGCGGCCTCACCAAAAAAATGTGTACCAATAGACTTTGCAGGCGATTCAATATCCCCTGGACCTGGAGGTATTGGCAGGAAACACTCGACTTTGCACAACCCCTCCGGATCGTACTTCGGAATGTCGGGGTAAGGCTTGCAATCCCAGTACTTTGGAAACTCACTTTCATAACCTGCTAGGGGGACTCCCCTCTGACCTGGTGGGCAAAGAGGATACTTACCTTTAGGGTCAATTAGATTGATAGGGTTATTTCCAACATAGGCATAGGTATTCAACCCTCCATCCAATCCTATAGGATCACTCTGTATGTATCTTCCTGTGCTTGGATCATAATCCCTAAAGTAGTTGTAAAGAACTCGGCCATACGACGGTTCCGGCTTAACTTCCGGTTTTTCCTTTTGCGTTCCGTGGCTTAGGTTCGGGTTTTCCCAGACGAGCGGCAGCTTAGGCCGTTTTTCGCCTAGAGGCGGTTTTCGGCTTAACTTTGCATCGTCCTGAGTGAGCTTGAGCGCGGCAGACATGCGCTCGATTGTAGATCAGTGCGGCGCTGATGTCCTTTTTTAGCCGCTAAAGGGATGGTGTGCGAGGATGGTTGAGCCGGGGCGGCAGTCCCGGCCCTGGCAGGTTATTCGATGTTGGCGATGCCGCGCCTCTCCAGATAGGCCAGCGCTTCCGGCGATTGCTTCAAGGTCTCGCGGTAGTAGTCGATGACCTGCACCAACAGCCGCGCATCCTCGGCGCTCGTCTCCAGCGTGGTGGGCAGCTTCTGCACCGTGGAGCGTTTCACGGGGTCGGCAGCTAAAGGTTGATAGTCGGCCTGCAACAGTTCCACCGCATGGCGGAAGCTCACACCCTCGACCTTCATCACCCAGTCGATCACCGAGCCACCAGCTTGGCAGGCACCCAGGCAGTGCCAGAGGTTGTTCTTCGGGCTGATCACCAGACTGGGTTCGTGGTCGTCGTGGAACGGACAGAGGCCGATCAGGTCCGCGCCGTGGCGTTTCAAGGTGATCCCCATTCCCTCGGCCAGGCGCTGGAGGGAGACTTCCTGTTTGAGTCGTTCGATCTGGTCGTCCGGGATGCGAGCCATAAAGCTATCCTCTCAGATTGCTGTCAACGGTCATTCGTGATATTTTTAACATATCATTTAGCATCTATTCAAGCACTCGTTTCAGAACTCAGGGGTAGACTGATGGCACTTGAAAGGCTGATATTGGATATGTCGGAGATGAGTTTTCCGGAACGTGTCATCACACTGCGCAAGCAGAAAGGCTGGACCCAGCAGCAGCTCGCCGATGAGGTCGGGGTGCGGGTGTTGCAGATCCGGCGCTATGAGAGTGGGGCCTCCCAGCCCACACTGGATGCCATCCGCCGTCTGGCGCTGGCCCTAGGGGTCACCACCGATGAGCTGATCTTCGACAAGTACGAGCGGGGACCGGACGAGGAGCTGCGGCTTCAGTTCGAGGCCATCACCCGCTTCACCCCGGAGGAGAAAAAGGTCGCCAAGGCGGTGCTGGAGAGCCTGATTCTCAAGCATGACGCCAACCGCTTCTCGGCCGCAGGATAGGCCCCATGGCGGGCAGCTTTGAGTTTCATTTTGAATGGGATGCCGCCAAGGCCATCGGTAACCGGCGCAAGCACGGTGTCAGCTTCGACCTGGCAGCCACGGTGTTCCGGGATCCGCTGATGATCTCCATCCCGGATGAGGAGCACAGCGAGACAGAAGAACGCTGGATCACGATGGGCCTAGCGGAGAACAGCAAGTTATTGTTGGTCGTCCATACTTATCTGGAGATCAACGCCAATGCGGCCAATGTGCGGATCATCTCCGCCCGGCCGGCGAC
>JASJBU010000040.1 GCA_030066355.1 Gammaproteobacteria bacterium
AGACCAGGCTCATGGCGCGCATCGAGAGTTGACCGTTGGAAAGCTCTCCGGCGAGCAGCCAGATAATACGCACCCAACGCACAACAAAGGCTTTCCATAGCGGCATTGCTTGCGGATCATACTGCCAGACAGCTTGACGGATGTTTTTCAATATAACGGCGGAGGCTTTCATCTCACTCAGGATAGCAGTAAAAATTCTCTACCGAACTTTTTCGTTGCGTCGATAGTTTCATTGAGTATTCTCTGGTTCTGGGTCAAGTCAAGATTCTGTTTGCTCATGGCCTGCAAGGCGGGTTGTAGCTGCGCTGCCTCACCTGCTGCCGCAAATTCAACAGCCTTCACTTGCCACTGGGAGGACAGCTCCAGCTGTTCTAGAGCCTGAGAATAGGTTGTCCGTATCTGGCCGAGGGTGGCCTCGCTCAATCCCTGATCCTGTTTTGCCTGGTTGGCGAGTTTGTGGATCTGCTCGGTGTCAACGATCTGCTGCTGTTTACCCAAGACAGGAGCAGGCTCGGATTCCGCTGGTGCGATGGCCGGTAACCAGTTAAACAGAAAAAAGAGCAGCCAGATTTCAATCGGGAATACCTTGACATGGGGTGACATGAAAGCTCCTGATGAAGATTGAATGCGTGTCAATGCCAAAGGCTACCACGATATGTCTTTTGTGACATACAATCAGCTCCAACAATATAGTCCTGTTGGGGGCATTCTCGTGATCGCAGTGTAGACGGTCGTTGATATTGAACGAATCAGAAATAGAGGGAGTATTTTCGTGCATTCATCTACCAATTTTTCCATTCTCTCTCCATTCCTGCCAATCCATTTGACTAGTGCTGTGAAAATAAATTTTCAGTATTCACTTCACTGCAGCGAAGGTGCGTGAGGTGATCGACGTAATCTTTGTTAAGTCTTTTACCCTCAGAATAGTTGATTCATGCCAGTGGAATGATACAGTCTGGATCGTCGTTTCTAGGATTGTTCACCTGTTTGCCGACCCGATAGGTTTCGATATCAGTATCCGGACATGGCCTCAAGAGTGGTTTTATGATCTCAGGATCTTGGATGTCAGGATCGAGCCAAACATCATAATCAACAGGGTTCAGGATCACTGGCATTCGGTCATGGATAGACATTACCGATCTATTGGCCTCTGTGACGATGATCGTACATGAAGCAATGAGCCTGCCGGCTTCACTCTCCCAATGTTCGTATAATCCGGCAAAAGCAATCAAAGGCGACTTCTTAGGATGAATGCAGTAGGGTTGTTTGCCACCGTTCTCTGCCTTCCACTCGAAGAATCCCGATGCGGGAATCAGACAACGGCGATATTTGAAAGCGGCTCGAAAGGCGGGCTTTTTGTCGACTGTTTCCGCTCGCGCATTGATCGTTCGATAGCCGATCTTTTCATCCTTTGACCAGAATGGAATCAGGCCCCAGCGGAACATCTTTACTTGCCGTTCCTGCTTGCTGATCATGACGGCGGCTATTGCTTGAGAAGGGGCAATATTGTAGCGGGGGATGAGATCAGGGCTTGTCGCTAAGTTAAAATGGCTTTTCAGCTCGTCCTGCTGTATGTCAAGGTAGAAGCGGCCACACATAGTACTTTTGGTGCAGATATCCAGAGGTAAAAAGATACGCTGTAGAATTAACGATCAGGGATTATTAGTTTAATTCGGTATGGTGCCTTGTTTACGCTGAAGTAAATTCACCAGTTGGTTTGAGCCTCCAGTGAGCAGCAATCCAGCCGCAACCAACCCCATGGCTATCGCTGAATCTTTATTAACCGCCAATAGATACATGGCATAGAGAATAAAACCTATTGCTGGTAAACCACTGATTAGAGTAATAACCCAACGCCCTATTTGTATATGTTGTTCATGTTCATCAAGCCATGCAAACAAATAGATATTTATGGTCGACAATAATAAAGCTGACGAAAGTGCAACAACTATTATATTTTTCATTCAAGTGATCAATCTTTTCGCTGAATTTTGTTCTGAATGCGTTAGCACTAAGTACACAGAAATGCCTTTTGTATGGGAGGTCATGCAATCGGGTTAAGCTACGCCATCAAAGAACTTGTCTGCCTCCATTCCGATAAAATCGGTGTCAGAGGCTGTATTGTTCAGAACATACTGAGACACAAGCTTGAAACCAATCCAGTATCCCGCATATTTTGGATACTCTTCTGGATGAGAACCAAGAAAGAGCTTTTCAAATGAGTGATCTTTTTCACTTAATAAGGGTGATATATTGGAAAGAGACATTTGCCAGTCGTAATCCTGAAGCTCCTTGAATAAGGTAGGTTGCCTGCCACCACTAATTGTTTGCTCAAAGTGGCAAGCTAGGCCTTCCATAATATGCTGTTGAGCTAATGTTTCAAGATGATGACCTAGCCCTAGTCTCATACTGTGATGTATTTCGTGAGATAAGACTGCTAACAACTGTGTGTCGATAACTTCTTTGACATCACCGCGTTCACAATCAATGAGTAATTCTTCTCTGTGCGGGCTTAGTGCGTATCCGCCTAAGCCAGCTGGGCATTCTTCACCGGTGTGAAAAGGGGTAACGGTAATATCAAGATCGGCAAGCAGAAAATAATCGCTAACTTTTTTTAGAGAGTTCTCTATCTCTCTTTCCAGAATTTCCACATGATTATCCAACTTCCCTGTGGCATTCAGAAAGACAATATTGATAGTCAAATAAAACTCCTTTTTAACTGATTACTGAATCAATCGCATAAAAACCGTACGGACTGGTCACTCAACAAGCTGAAATCGAAATGAACCATGCCGGGTTTGCTGGAAACCATCAACGAAGCAGGAGGACTCAAAATGAACGCTGATTGTGAACCTTCCGCCTCCCATCGTATCGAATAGCACAATCTTTGCAAGCCGGTATTTTTCGCTGTTCTGACCAATTGTGATAAAACATTGGGTACGATCAGGACATACTTTCTGTGGCTGCTGTGCATTGATATCGGTCTGATAAGTACCTCTAGATCAGGCCATCGCTGGACATCCGCATAGTGATAACAGACCGATAGGATACTATGATTTTCACGACTTCACCGGTGAGTTTTATCCGTCGCTGACATACCTCTCGGATCTCGAAAGTACCGGGTACGTCATCATGTAGTCCAATTCGTCTTCTGAGGATAGTCGGTTAGGCTTTGATGACTGTTCTGAAATCAAAGGTCCAGATTGAACCGTCTACCGCCTTCTAGCGTGGAAAAAGAAAAGTTCATGTCCAGTCATCGTATAGCTCAGTCTTCATCCTTGAACCAGGTGAGGGTCAGCTGGACAGAGAGCTCATCCTCATATTCAGGATGTATAGGTAATCCGCACCTTATCGCATCCATACAGATGACGATAGCAACCCCTCAGGTGTGATTGATCTAGCTCTATCCCCCCAGATCTACCCCTACCAGCTGTTCAACCTCAAGGGCCTGGATCCCAGCCCCACATTGGCTACAGCGAAGCCGATAAAGGCTGTGAATAACTTCGATACCCACTCTCAACTCAGCTATGTGGCCGCAACGGCGACAGTAGGCACGGATCGGATATTTGGCCTGGGGTAGGCCTATCAAGGGAAGTTGACTCTCCATGCCGTGATTATCGCAGGGAAGAGACTCAGGAGATGAGTCGGTGCATGGATTATTTGGTGGCTAGTTGAGATTGAGAGAAGGGGCCGGGTGCCGTCCAAAAATTCAAAAAAAGATTCACATCACATGATGTAACCCCTTGATATATGGCTCCCCTTCGCGGAGGTATATCGAGCTCTGTGCATTGCATCAGACCGTAATCTGCGAACTTCCTTCGAGCACGTTGCGTCTGTGTTCGGAGCACCGTATAGGACGGATCCGGTTTCAACGCCTAGCTGACGTCAGCTTCTGGGATTGACTGCATGCTATTCTTAAGCAATGAGGGCATTTCTCTGCTCAATCATGCAGCAAGTTCTGGACGATCTGTACCGTAGGCAGGCGAACGCGGGTATGCCGGGCTGAGATGGTCAACCCGCACCAATGTAAGATCACTATAACCTGGCACAGGTCGAATGCCTGGTCCCAATGGCTTGGATTTGGGCGTAGATGGATCCAAGTGTAAGCAGATAACGCGACGGGCGCAGGTGTCGATGGCGTAGGAATCTGGCAAGTGTGCACTCAGACTAGGTGCAAGTGGGCTGCCCCTTGGAGGCAAAAGGATTAGCGCCCACCAGAATCTTTTAATAACCCAATTCAATTGCTGGACTACATCGATCAGTTGTATATGATTGTCTTTAGCAACCTCGAACACCGTCCTACAGTATTATGAAGCCCAAAAGGCTGTTTCTAGCCAATGTTCCCCTGACCATCGTCATCGTTGTCGGTATTGCTTTGTCGTTGCTGGCCCATGTTGCCATTAAGCAACATTACCGTGATCAAACCAATTTAGAGTTCAGCGGCCATGCCACCGGATACGCCAATCTGATTGTCGACGGTTTTGCGCAGGTGATCTTTGCAATCGAGTCTGTCGGTGCCTATTACAGCGCGTCGCAGTCGGTGACAACTGCGCAGTTTGCGAAATTCGTCGCACCCATGCTGCAACGTTTTCCGACGATAAAGGCTCTCGGCTGGGTGCCCAGGATCACTCAGCCGATTCGTAGTGAATTCGAGCAGGCGGCACAGGCAGACCATCCAGGTTTCCGCATCACCGAGGTTGGGTCGGACAAAGACTTGGTACCCGCGGGCGTAAGGCCCGCTTATTTCCCGGTCCGGCTGATCCGCCCTATTAGCGGAAACGAAGCAGCGGTAGGGTTCGATATCTACTCCAATCCAATCCGGCGGGCAGCCATTGATGCGGCGATCAAGCGTGGCCGAACTACCAGTACGGCAAGAATTCGGCTTGTCCAGGAAACCGGACAGCAGTTTAGTGTTCTGATAATCAATCCCGTATTCGGGCCAGAAGACCCGGAAACTGGGGATAACGAGGTCAGGGGTGTCGCTTCGGCGGTCTATCGCATCGGTGACGGCGTCGAAAGGGCCCTGGCGCAAGTCGGAGTCGTCCGAGCCAATGTATGGTTATATGACCGGTCGGATGATGCTGCAGGTGAGTTTCTGTATTTCTATGGCGCTCCCCAACATACAAGCGGACAGGAACAGGGCGCGTCCGAGCCGCCGATTACCGGTGTCCGATATGTACAAGATTTCCGGCTGGGAGAACGCGATTTCAGATTGGTGATGGTTCCGGCAGGGGGCGATATCGAAAGGCGTGGCAGCTATCTCGCCTGGATTGCCCTCGGCGTTGGATTGCTATTCACGGGCCTGTTGGCAGCTTATATCATACTCACGCTTCGGCGCTCACACGAATTATTGATCGGTCAACAGGCGCTGGAACATCAGGTCAGCGAACGCGAGCGTGTTGAAGAAGAGTTACGGGAGGCCAATCAGGAACTGCAGGTGTTGTCGCGCGAGGACCCGGTCATGGGGATTTCCAACCGACGCTATTTTGATGAATATTTCGCTCAGGAATGGAAGCGGGCAGCACGCCATAAGACCTCTTTGTCACTGCTGCTCGGAGATATCGATCACTTCAAGAAGTACAACGACACTTTCGGCCACGTTGCAGGTGACAAATGCCTGCGACGCATCGCTCAGGTCTTGCGTGAGGCCTTGGAAAGGCCGGGAGACCTCGTGGCCCGCTATGGCGGTGAGGAGATTGCATTGGTTCTACCGTCCACGCCGGAGGTTGGTGCACGGGATCTTGCGGAGAAGCTTCGGATTCTGGTGTCATCCCTGTCTCACGCCGATGACAATACGCCATCGATCACGATAAGTATTGGTTACGGCACAATCGTGCCACAGCGGAATAGCGCCATGGAAGACTTTATCCGGGCAGTAGACGGTGCGCTATACCGCGCCAAGCAGCAGGGTAGAAATCGTACAGTTGCTATCGATTCGAGCGATTGAAATTGTGCCAAGCCAGGCGCGGCGTGGCCCTGACACCAGGTTGATGATGCGCTCGGTCAGTTGATCATTCATCCACAGTGTATGCAGACGCGTCGACTGTTTACCAGCCACTATTACTTTTATCCTCGCCTCGAGCAGCATCCCGGTGCACGTCGAGAGAGGGTGCCTGGGAGGTGTATCATCACGGGTTTGTGTACGGGGTTGTTCGCGCAAAGTAACTCACTGCGAGATAGTCGGGAGTAGCCGTTAACAGCTTACTAACTCCACGATAAACGAAGAACAACCGCACCACCGGGCAGCAGACCTGGCCGAACGACCTGCCTGACTTAAGGCCCGCTTTGCTGAAGAGCCGGGGGAAAATTACGGGAGACCTTGCTTCCGCTTGGCCAAGAACGCCCCAAGCTGAACGAAGAAGGCCGCCAAGATGGGCGGCCTTCCTGTTTGTGACATGCGTGATCTCGCAGTTGTACAACAGATGGTGCTGCGGACACGCAACTTGCAAGTGGCTGATCGGTTCGAATCCTGCGAGGGTGTGGTGCTCAGGACTCGTGAAATCAACAACTTAGAATGGCTCCCCGGGACAGGCTCGAACTGCCGACCTAGTGATTAACAGTCACCCGCTCTACCGACTGAGCTACCGGGGAAAAGTTGAGAGCCGGCATCTTAATGAGACTGAGGCTTAGCGTCAATAGGTAAAAGGAAAATCGTTCACTCTGTGGCAGTATTGAGTGGTTGGGCCTGGTCGGGAGCAACCCCCCGACGCTATGACCACACCAAATCAGCCCGTCAGCACCTTTTCCAGTCTGTCCAGGGCATTTTGCAGATTATCCATGCTCGTGGCGATGGAAAGTCGCACATGCCCGCCCAGGCCGAAGGCCGTGCCGGGCACCAGCGCCACCCCGGCGTTTTCGATCAGATACTCCGACAGTTCCAGATCGTTGTTCACGCCGTCAATCTTCTCCAGCGCCCCTTCGATATTGGGGAAGCAATAAAAGGTACCGTCCGTGGAGATGCATTCCACCCCGGCCATCTGGTTCAGGCGTTCCACCACATAGTCGTGGCGCTGCTTGAAATGCACCAGCATGTCACCAATGCATTGCTGCGGACCCTCCAGGGCCGCTTGGGCAGCTACCTGGGAGATGGAAGTGGGATTGGACGTGCTCTGTGACTGGATCTTCTTCATCGCCTTGATGATGTCGGCCGGTCCGCCCGCATAGCCGATACGCCAGCCGGTCATGGAGTAGGCCTTAGACACGCCGTTCAGCACCAGGGTTCGCTCCACCAGGTCCGGGCAGGTATTCAGGATATTGACGAAGCGGTTGCCCGGCCAGATGATGTGCTCGTACATATCGTCGGTGGCGATCAACACTCGGGGATGCTCTCTCAGCACTTCGCCCAAAGCGGCCAGCTCCTCTTCGCTGTAGGCCATGCCGGTGGGGTTGGAAGGACTGTTGATAACGAACAGCTTGGTCTTGTCGGTAATTGCCGCGGAGAGTTGCTGGGCGGTGATCTTGAAATCCTGGCTGGCGCCGGCTTGGATGAAGACCGGTTCACCGCCTGCCAGGATCGTCATATCGGGGTAGGAGACCCAATAGGGTGCCGGGATGATCACCTCGTCACCCGGATCCAATATTGCCTGAGCCAGATTGTAGAAGCTCTGTTTCCCGCCACATGAAACCAGAATCTGCTCCGGGGCATACTCGAAGCCGTTATCCCGCTTGAACTTTTCGATGATGGCCTTTTTCAGGCCGGGAGTTCCATCCACCGGGGTATATTTGGTGAAACCCTGGTTGATGGCCTCGATGGCTGCGGCCTTGATATGGTCTGGTGTATCGAAGTCCGGTTCACCGGCACCCAGGCCGATGACATCCTTACCGGCGGCTCGCATCTCGGCGGCACGGGCGGTAATGGCAAGTGTGGGTGAGGGTTTGACGGCCTGAACCCGGGAGGAGAGATGTGAATTCATGATTTGTTATCCGCTGATTTATGTTGACCCCGGAAATCGGAGTCTGATCTGTTTCTTCCGCGTGTAATAATATCCAATTCCAGAATGATGAAAAATCCCCAATGGCAAAAGAATTTCAATTGGAATCCAAATTCCAGCCGGCCGGCGATCAACCGCAAGCGATTCAGCATCTGTTGCAGGGTATCCAGGATGGTGAAGCCGGCATGACCCTGTTGGGTGTGACCGGCTCAGGCAAGACCTTCACCATCGCCAATGTGATCGAGCGGATTCAACGGCCGACCCTCATCATGGCCCACAACAAGACCCTGGCCGCCCAGCTCTATGGGGAATTCAAGGAATTCTTCCCTCACAATGCGGTGGAGTATTTCGTCTCCTACTACGATTACTACCAACCGGAGGCCTATGTGCCGGCCTCCGACACCTTCATCGAGAAGGATGCCTCGATCAACGAGCATATCGAACAGATGCGTCTCTCCGCCACCAAGGCCTTGTTGGAGCGGAACGACGCGATCATCGTCGCCACCGTCTCATCGATCTACGGCCTGGGCGACCCGCGCGCCTACCTGGGCATGATGCTGCACATCACGCGGGGCGACATCATCGATCAGCGCACCATCCTCAAGCGCCTGGCGGAGCTGCAGTACAAGCGCAACGAGGTCGAACTGCACCGCGCCACCTTCCGGGTGCGGGGCGAGGTGATCGATATCTATCCGGCGGAATCGGATGCCGAGGCCCTGCGTATCGAGTTGTTCGATGACGAGGTGGAACAGCTCTCAGTGTTCGATCCGCTCACCGGCGAGGTGCTGCGCAAGGTGCCGCGCTACTCGATCTTCCCCAAGAGCCATTACGTGACCCCGAGAGAAACCCTGCTGGATGCGGTGGAGCAGATCAAGGCAGAATTGAAGATTCGCTTGGAGCAACTCGAATCGGCCCACAAGCTGGTGGAGGCACAGCGCCTCGATCAACGCACCCGGTTCGATATCGAGATGATCATGGAATTGGGTTACTGCTCGGGCATCGAGAACTATTCCCGCTATCTCTCCGGCCGCGCCGCCGGTGAGCCGCCGCCCACCCTGTTCGACTATCTACCCGATGATGCCCTGCTGGTGGTGGACGAGAGCCATGTCACCATCCCACAGATCGGCGGCATGTACCGGGGGGATCGCTCCCGCAAGGAGACCCTGGTGGAATACGGCTTCCGCCTGCCCTCTGCGTTGGACAACCGGCCCCTGCGTTTTGAAGAGTTCGAGCGGCGTGCTCCACAGGTCATCTATGTCAGCGCCACACCCCGCCAGTACGAACTGGATCATTCCGGGGCCATCATCGAACAGGTGGTGCGTCCCACCGGCCTGGTCGATCCCGAGGTGGATGTGCGGCCGGCCGACAGTCAGGTGGACGACCTGCTTTCCGAGATCCACCAGCGGGCCGAGCAGAGTGAGCGGGTGCTGGTCACCACCCTGACCAAGCGCATGGCGGAGGATCTCACCGACTATCTGAATGATCACAATGTGCGGGTACGCTACCTGCATTCGGACATCGACACCGTGGAGCGGGTGGA
>JASJBU010000041.1 GCA_030066355.1 Gammaproteobacteria bacterium
AAACAATCAGTGACAAGATTCATCAGATGGGAGCCTCCATGCACAGTATCGATGAAGTGGAAGTAGAAGGCGCCAACACTGACACAGCATAATCGGGTAGATGTAAGAAAACCGTTTCAGGCGCATGGCTACTGAGGATTCGAATAACTTCCTACTGCATTTCAAGCGTGCTGCCGGAATCGCCCGTCGCTATTTCATCACCAATGGATTCGATGGCGCCCTGACCATGCTCGGCATGATGGCTGGCTTTTACTCACATGACACTGTCGACATATCGGTCGCGCTCGGCGCCGCCATGGGTGCCGCGGTTGCCCTCTTCATGAGCGGTCTGAGCAGTGCCTACCTGAGTGAATCGGCAGAACGTAGAAAGGAACTTCAAGAGTTGGAGCAGGCCCTGATCACCGACCTTCAGCAGAGTGACTTCGGTAAAGCCAGTCGTTACCTGCCAGTGATCATCGCTTTGGTTAACGGCCTGTCACCTTTCTTGATCTGCCTGCTGATACTCATACCCCTATGGTTGTCCCAATTCGGCCTCGCGCTACCGGCCTCCCCTTTCCTGGTAGCCATTTGCATTGCACTGAGTTGCACCTTTCTGTTGGGACTCTTCCTGGGCAGCATCAGTAAGACGCATTGGCTATGGGCGGGCCTGCGCGCCCTGTCGATAGCAGCCGTCACATTATTCGTCATCATCTTATTCGAATAGACTGGGTGAGCTCAGAGGTCACGTAGAATGCCGAGAGAAATCGCCATCGTGGAGGATGAGCCGATCATCAGAGACAATTATGCAGACTATCTGTCCCGACAAGGCTACCGCGTCTCGGGCTACGGGACACGCCATGAGGCAATGCAGGCCTTCACAAACAAGCTCCCCGACTTGGTGATACTCGACATCGGATTGATGGATGATCCCGAGGGAGGTTTCACCCTATGTCGCGAATTGCGCGCCCGCTCCTCCACCCTGCCGATCATCTTTCTCACCGCTCGGGACAGCGACCTTGACAGTGTCTCCGGACTTCGGCTGGGGGCCGACGACTACCTGACCAAAGAGATCAGCCTGCCCCATCTGACCGCCCGGATCGCTGCCCTGTTCCGCCGAATGGACGCCATGCAGCACGCGACAACCAGACCAGAGACCATTCATCATGGCGCATTGGATCTGCATCCGGAACGCCTCACGGCATCGTGGATGCACACCCCCCTCGAGCTAACGGTCACCGAGTTTTGGATAGTCCATTCCCTGGTACGCCGCCCGGGTCACGTTCGTGATCGAGATCGGCTCATGCAAGACGCCAATATTCTGGTGGATGCCGCCAGTATCAGCACTCATATCAGACGTATTCGCAGAAAATTTCAGCAGATCGATGCACAATTCGATGCCATCGAAGCTGTTTATGGGGCCGGCTATCGCTGGCGATCCGGCGGATCCCGATGATCGAATGAGCGCATCTCGCCAACGTCCATTCTATCGGGGTCTCGGCTTCAGACTTTTTCTGGTTTCCCTGACACTCTTGGCGATTCCCTGGGCCGGTTACCGGTACGTGGTTGAGACCGAGTCGTTTCTCGGCATTGCCCAGGAACAGATATTGCTCAGCCGTGCCGAGATGGTGGCTGGCAACCTGCCTGTCTCCGCCAAGTCGCGCCTGATACAGAGCAATCTGCCCGTCCGGCAAACCTTCGCGAATGTCTTCTATGCTCACCCCCTGGAGCAACAAATTCAGCTGGACGGTTATCCGGATGAGTGGCGTCAACTGTTTAACCAACGGCGTAGATTCATCGCCAGTGAAACGAATCCGAATACTGCCATCTTCGATCTACTGATTGGTTTTCGAGACAAAAGCCTCTATCTATTGATCCAGGTCATCGATCCCGACCCTGTGTATGCCAGCAGCGAAACAGATCCACACAGCGGCGATCATCTACTGATCGCCCTGCCCGGGGAACTGCAGACGCCGACCAGACAATATGTCCTGGGTACGAGCGCACCAGGATGGATCAAGGCAGTACAATCGAACAGCGAGCAGCCTGAGCCGAGGATTCAGGGGGAATGGCAGGAGTCGGCAAGCGGCTACAACATCGAGCTCAAACTACCACTGATATTGGCCGGAGGCTATCTCTCCCTCGCCCTGGTGGACAGGGATACTGAAAACCCTGATGAAACCCCGTCCCGCGCAGCAACCTCCGGGCTCCTGCGGAATACCAACCTGTCACTGATTCTCATGCCCGATCCTGAGGTTCAGCAGATCCTTGGACAGTTCGACAAGCATGATGCGCGGATCCGCCTGCTCAACCGACAGGGCCTGATCGTTGGACAACAGGGCAGGCTGTCAACCGATCAGCGCGTCAACGCAGAAGGTATTTTCAGACACTGGGTCGACAGCATGCTGTTCCCAGAAGTGAGCTTTCAGGACAAACGGCACAACCTCGGCCGTTTGGACGGACCGGAAATTCGCAGCGCGATGAACGGCAATCCGGCCAGCTACCGCTATCCGGATGCACAAGGCAGGACGATCCTCTCAGCCGCCTACCCCGTCCGTCATCTGGGGGATACCGCCGGTGCGATCGTTGTCGAACAGACGACCGATGCGGTGCTCTCAATTCAGCAGAGGGCCCTGCGACGATTGCTGCTGATCAGTCTGGGGCTGTTTTTGTTCACCGGTCTGACACTCCTGGTCTTCGCCAGCCGCCTCACCCACCGCATTACCCGCATCAGTCACAAGATCGATCATGCGGTCAGCGACGACGGCAAGATCCAAAAGGCGTTTTCACCCAGTTCACATGACGATGAGATCGGAGACATGGAGCGTAATTTCGCCTCCGTCATGCGACGCCTGCAGGCATACAATCGTTACCTGGAAGCGATGGCCGCCCGTTTGGCCCATGAATTGAAGACCCCCCTGACAATGGTGAGATCGTCACTGGAAAATTTGGCACAAGACGCTAGCGCTGAAGGACGCAGACGCTATCTGTCCCGTGCTGCCGAAGGCACACAGCGTCTATCTCTGATGCTCGAAAGGATGCGTGAGGCTACCCGATTGGAACAAACCCTGCAAATGACCGAGCGGGAAGCCGTGGATCTGACAAGTTTGATCGGACAAATGGTCGATAACTACCACAGCAGCTATCCGAACACGCGATTCGCCTGCCGCACGCCCGATCTGCCCCTGTCGATCTATGGCGCCCCCGAGCTGCTCGTGCAGGCACTCGACAAACTGGTCGATAACGCGCTCGAATTTCATACCCCAGGCTCAGCCATCCTGATTACCCTCGATGTCATCCCAAGGGAAGCCTGCCGCGTCGCAGTGATTAATCAGGGACCGCCACTGCCGGATGACATGCGGGAACAACTGTTCGACTCGATGGTCTCGTTTCGGGACAAGACTGACGCCAACCCGCATCTGGGGCTTGGCCTCTACCTGGTGCGGCTCATCGCTGAATACCATGAAGGCAGGGTGTCTGCGGAAAATACCCAAGACGGGGTGCGCATCGCCATGTTGCTACCGCTCATGCAGCGCCCCCCGAAATGACAAGACCCCGGCTGTACCGGGGTCTTGTGCATGCCGGATCGCAGGTGGGACTCAATCCCGGTCCTTGCCGCCACCGAACATCTTCATCGGATTACCCATCATGTTCATGGGATTCGGGAAGCCGCCCGATTTCTTGTCGTCCCGATCAGGGTAGTAGTCATCAGCATAACCCGGCGGTGGCGGGGGTGGGTAGCCATAGCCGGGATTTCCATAGTAACCGCCCTGGGCGGGTGCCTGAGGATAGCCCCCCGGTCCTGGATGATATTGTTGTCCGTAATTATTCCGTGGAATATCGTACTCCTCCTGGGCAGGTGCTGGCGCGCCATAACCGGGGCCGGGCTGATAACCGTAACCCTGCGGGGGAGCGTAGCCACGGGGTGGCTGCTGATAGGCGTTGTATCCGCCCGGTGCTGCCTGCTGGTAGCCACCATAGCCAGGTCCGGGCTGCTGGCCATACGGAGCACCGCCAAATCCGGCGCCCGAGCCTGGAGCTACATTGGCCGGTCCGCCGGGGCCGTAACCGCGTCCGTATCCTGGATTCCCCGCTCCGGGACCACCTCCAAACCCGCCGCCGGATCCCGATCCCGGCTGCCCGGCATAGGGTGCCTGGTCATAGTTCCCCGCTCCGTAGCCAGGGTTGTTCACCCGGGGCCCTGCACCGCCGCCAAAGGCCCATGTCTGGCCAGCCAGCAGCAGAGCGGAACAGGCCGCTGCAATCGCTAGTGTCTTTTTCATCGTAGTGTCTATATCCTCGCCTTGGTTGAACGACCCATCGAGCATAGCATCCAAGCTATGGTAACCGCCACTCAGCCAGTCCTTCAAAAAATCATGAACACTGACCAGAGCACTGAATTGCAGATCAGCATTCACCCGCAGATAGACGAGATCCCGACCGATCAATGGGATCGCCTGGTGAGTGACCATCAGCCGTTCCTCACCCATGGTTTTCTCGCGGCCATGGAGCACCAGGGCTGTGTCGGTGAAACGTTCGGTTGGTTGCCCAGGCACATCGGCGTCTATGACGACGCCCAGCTGGTGGCGGCAATGCCGCTCTACGAGAAGCACAACTCTTATGGTGAATTCGTCTTCGATCACGCCTGGGCCGATGCCTATCGTCAGCACGGCCTGACTTATTTCCCCAAACTGGTGTCAGCCATCCCCTATACCCCGGCAACCGGGCAGCGGCTGCTTTGCCAAGATCATCGAAGGGAGGAACTGCTGCCGATGCTGGTGAACACCGCCATGCACCTTACCACTCAACTCGGTGCCAGCGGCTTTCACTGCCTGTTTCCGATGCTCGATGAACACCGCTTCCTGCAACAGCAAGCGTTGATAACGCGTCATGACTGCCAATTTCACTGGCGCAACGAAGGTTATCGAGATTTCGAAGATTTCCTCGAACGACTGACGGCAAAGAAGCGCAAGAACATCCGTCAGGAACGGCGTCGGGTCACGGATTCCGGGGTCACCCTGAGACGCCTCGACGGCCACACCGCCAGCCAAGCGGATTGGCAAGATTTCACCCGTTTCTATGACCGGACCTTCGAGGAAAAATGGGGGATCGCCACCTTCAACCTGCCATTCTTCCTCGAAGTGGCGCAACTGATACCCGACCAGATCCTCCTCGTCCTGGCCGATCTGGATGATCAGTGCATCGCAGGTTCACTCATGTATCGCAGTGATACCACTCTGTATGGCCGCCACTGGGGGGCTACCCGGCATGTGGACTGTCTGCATTTCGAGGCCTGCTACTACCAGGGAATCGACTATTGCATCGAACACGGACTCGCAGTTTTCGAACCCGGCGCCCAGGGCGAACACAAGATCGCCCGGGGCTTTCGGCCGACCCTGACCCGTTCCAGCCACTGGATCGAAGATCCACGTTTTCGCGAGCCCATTGCCGCATACGTGCGCCATGAGCAGGGTGCCATCGGCGACTATATTCGGGAACTGGAGACCAAACTTCCTTTCAAGGACGGCTAGTCAATTCAGAACCATATCACGCCCCGCCCACTCAATCGGTCCCCTGCATCTTTGCATGGCCTGAATGAGCGTCATCTCAGGAAATGACGGCTGCATTGGCATGTTAGCAGCGACAATTGCTAGCAAATCGCAAACCTGACAACGCGGAAACAGGCTATCGCTCACTCGGCCTTTACCTGGAAAACCGCTTCCGCCGTGGTCTTGTCGATACTGACTTGCATCTCGCAATAGCCATGCATCGCCATCGGCTCGTCACCACAGTTGCAACCCGCCAGCACCTCAGTAAAAAAGACCCCCAGATCGGCATGAATGGAGGATGGGGCCTCTACCGTCTTCAACAAACTCACGGAAACCGAAGCGTCATCCGGCACGCCACCCTGGGAAACCCCGTCCATGAGCGGCAGGCTACCCGCCTGTAGACCTTCGATCTCCTGTTTCAGGGTTTTCGCAAAGCACTCGGATTGCCAGTCCCGCAAGGCATTTGGCAGTGTCGGCCTGTTATTCACGTTCCTCGATCCAGGCCGCCTGGATCGCCTCCAGTATCTTCTCCCCGGAGTGTTCCGGATCATCGTCGAATTTGTCCAACGCGAGCACCCAGTTGCGCAGATCCACGAAATTGATCGAGCGGGGATCGACATCCGGGTGCACCTCGTCAAGCTCGATGGCGATATCCAGTGAATCCACCCATTTCAGACCCATAACAGCCTCCAGACCTCATATGAAAATATTACCGGAATACATCCGGGGGATTATAAATCAAGCCACCGGCAACCTGACCACTCGACCTGAAGGGATTCTCTCGCCGCCACCGCTCGCCCCAAAAACCTCCTTGAAACCGCATCATCAAGCGCTCGGGGCCGATTGAGGCGAGACCTTGAGCTTTTCGCGGATCTCCTGTTTGGCCTGTTCCATGATCGAATTGCGGTCCAGATTGTCGAGGATCTCCCGCACTACGAACTTGGGTCCGCCCTCGCCCCAGGACTTGCCCTGGGCCAGATAGCGTTCTGCCACCTGTCCCACCACATAGGTGCTGTAGTAGGCCACCGCCCCCTGTGCCCCGCCGGTGACCACCGCCGACAGGCCGCCGGTGCCCAGCTTCAAGGCCGAAGAGGCGACATGTACCGCCCACACCGTCCCCATCAACAGCAGCATCTGTGCACCGATGGTCTTGATCAGCTCCCCCGCCTCACTGCGGGATAGAGGCAGTCCATAGAGTTTGGAAAGATGGGTCAGCATGGAGACGTCCACCACCGCCGCCGCCACCAGATCCGCCACCGGCACCGGATTGATCGCCACCGCCACGCCCTTGCCAACACAATAACTGCGGATCACCCGCTGGCCCAGGGTACGCCGCGCCGCCAGCACCCGTTCCCCCACCTGATCGCTGAGCCGACCCGCGAACAGGGAGGCATTCAGTGCTGCCAGGGTCTTGCCCTCCGCCTCCAGGATCTGCCAGAGTCGTTCCCGCACTGCGCCTATGTCGGGGGGCGGACGTCGCTCGCTCCAGGTCTCATTGCCGGCCTCGTCCACCCGAATCACCTGCTGGACCGCCGGGTCGGCCGCCGCGGTCACCAGGTTGCGGGGGTCCACCAGCCCCTCGCTGTGGCGTTTCAGAGAGGCCAACAGCGCATCCCGCTCCACCGTGGTATAACGATCCGCCTTATTGAGGATCAACAGGATGGGCCGGTGTTGGGCCGCCACCGAGCGCAGGGCTGCGATCTCGGTATCGGTCAGGTCCCCGTCCACCACGAACAGCACCAGGTCGGCGCGGGAGGCCACCTCCCGGGCCAGTTGTTCGCGAGCCTCGCCCTGCACCTCATTGATCCCCGGCGTGTCTACCAGGAACACATTGCCCTCTTGAAACTCCCGCCACTGCCCCGTCTGGCGATCCTTGGTCTCACCGTGCAGCGGGCTGGTGCTGAAACGCGCCTCCCCCAGCAGGGCATTGAGCAGGGCCGACTTGCCGACACTGACCCGGCCGAATGCCGCCAGATGCAGATGTCCCTGCTCCAGCTTCTGCAGCATCTGCTCCACCTCCTGGTAGTCGGCGGCCAGGGTCTCACGCACATCCGCCGGCACCCGTTTGTCCTCCAGCAGCTCCTGCAGACTCTCCCGGGCCAGGCTCAGATGGTCCTGATGCTCGTCGCTAGTCGGAGCGGGCGGCGTGCCGGAGTTCTTCCAGCGCCATTTTTGCGTAATGTCGCGAAGACGCTTTGAGATCTTCACCTAAAGACTCCTTGAATTGATCGGCGACCTGCAGGGGATGCAGCTCGCCGCGACTGGCCAGCGATGTGGCCACCCCGCGGCCCAGGGCATCGAACAAGTTGCCATAGGCGATGGCGTGCAGCACACCACCGGTCAGGGTACCGACCCCCGGAAAGGCCTTCAGGGCATTGCCGGCGATCGCCAACACCAGGGTCGAATGGCCTTTTACATACTTCTGTACCAACTCTAGCAGGAGTTCCACATCCACCTTGCGCACCGGCACTTCGTAGAGTTGCGACAGGGATACCACCATCTTGTGCGCCAGATAACCCTGGATCAGGATATCGGTACCCGGGGTCATGGCGGCCACTGCACCCACCAGGGCCTTTTTGGCGTAGGCGGATACCAGCTTGTCCGCCTGAACCTGCCGGTGCCTGGCCAGGGCCTCATCCAAGCGCCGGGAAACCAGCACGAAGACCGCACTGTCCCGCAGTTGCTCGAGGGTTGCCGGATCGCCGTCGAGCCGGCGTTGGATGGCCAGGGTCAGCTCGTCCACTTGGGGCGGCAATTCCCGGATCACCTGCTCCTCGCTGCCATCGGGCAGCACCCGCACCACCGAGCGGCGACCCCCGGCGCTGATCGCCACCACCTCGGCCTCGCCCAGCCGTTCGACCTGCTGACGCAGCCGCTCTTTCAGCAGTTGCAGCTCGTCGGTCCGGTAACGATCACTCTTGTTCAGGGCCAGGATCAGGGGTTTGCGCAGACCCAGCAGCTGCTCCAGCTCCTCGGCCTGGCTGCGGGTCAGATCCCCGTCACACACATAGATCACCAGATGGGTGCGCAGGGCCTCGTCCCGCACCCAGCCGTCCTTCTGCTTACCCACCTCGTCGAGCCCGGGCATGTCGGTCAACACCAGCCGGTCGCCGGCCGGACTGGTCCAGGTGTACTCCTGCAGCGCCTGGGTGGTGCCGCCGGTGACGGCCACCTCGACCCGGGCCTCCGGCAGCAGGGCTTTGATCAGGCTCGACTTGCCGCTGCTGATCTCGCCGAACAGGGCGACATGGACCTCCCCCGCCTCGCGCCGCTCCTGCAGCGCTTCCAACTCCGCCTCCGCCTCGTGGGTGTCCAGCTCGGCCTCACGGGCGCTCTCCAGGCGTTCCTCCACCTGCTCCCGGGTCACCACGGGAGCCGGCTTTTCGGCCTCGACCACCGGTTTGGGTTTGGGGCGCAACAACCGCATCATCAACCAGCCCAGCAGCAGGGAGAGCAGGCCCAATCCGCCCAGCAGCACCCCGACCAGCCATCCCGGGGCCTCCTGCAGATTGACATAGAAGTTCAGCAGCGCATCGCTGAGCAGCAGGGCCAGCAACAACAACAGTAGAAACAGCACCCCGACCCCGAGGATCAGCAGCAGACGGACGGGGGAGAGTTTTTGCATACGGTGTTAAGGCCAATGTCTTTTATGGCTTGGTTGGTCTGATCATTTCAGAGTGTTGATGTTACCAGCATGTTTGTCGGTCGATAAGTGCTCCGACAACTGCTCCTGCGTTGTACTCGGCTGCCTGCTCCCGGCGCAGTTCTACCACCTACTTCCCTGTAGGCGTACCTTCCTACGTCCTGCTAGGTCGCCTGCATAATCGACACTACTGACCTCCAGGGATGGAGGAAATGCATTAAGATTGTAGGAACAATCTATGTCTACGTCCCTGTAGGTCGG
>JASJBU010000053.1 GCA_030066355.1 Gammaproteobacteria bacterium
TCATGGTCATGGTCATGGTCATGGTCATGGTCATGGTCATGGTCATCTGCAGCGTATGACGTATCGATGCATTCCTTCCAATATTTCAGATAAAGTTTGTCGATATCAAAATCAGAACTCTCAACTCTTTCATGGTTATCTTTTTGAACCGAAAACCACGAAAGAAACAGGTATCCATCCTTATAGAATTTAAATACAGATTCAAACAGCATTTTTTCCCGTGAAAGGGTCTGGACACATTCATCCTGCCTGACACTCAATTGACTCATCCATTCTTCAGCTCGTTCCTCCTTTCCTTTCTTAACTCGGAATTTAGTAAATTCTGTTTTCATATTATTTCCTCATGACAATCCATTTATGCGTCAATAAGCCACAGGTGAAGCGTTCGAAGGAGTGGAATTCGCGATATACTTTGCTTGTTATATTTCCTTTACTCTACCCATTGCATAGGCACTGACGTATTTACCGGCCTTGAACCCATATTCTTTGAGTTCCCCTTCTATTTCAAAGCCAAATTTCTTATAAAGCGCAATAGCCCTTTCATTGTCTACGTACACCTGGAGTTCAATTTTTCTAATATTTAACCAATTATCGCAAAGATCTATAGCAGCGCTCATAAGCTTTTTTGCAATACCTTTTCCCTGTACTGAAGCACAGACAGCAATGACTAAAGAGGCTACATGCTTGCGTCGATGGCGATCCGTTGTATGGACTCCTAAATGACCTACCACTTTTTCATCGACGACAGCTACTAAGCCAATAAAGTTTGTTAAGGCATCTAAACGCGACATCCACATGTCAGTGGATTGGTAAGGTAATTGAAGCGTACCTTCCTCTACATGCGGCTGATCATAGATATCTTTTACTGCTTCAACGTCCGATTTTTCTATATGACGAATTTCAATTTCCATATCTTGCCTTCAAAGGAATGATTCAACGTTGTAGTATCCGGGCAACCTCCGAGATTGTGACACAGGTGACCGAAGCATCAACCACGAACCAAGATGACCAAACCTGAAGCTGCGCCACTGTATGGGAATTTTGATGACTCTGTTTGAAGTATACAAGAATCCGAGCCCAGCAAGTGGAAAGCATTACCCATACCTTGTTGAAATTCAAAGTCCGCATATCGAGGATTTGGCTACACGCATAGTAATTCCTCTCGGGAGGGCGTCATTGTTTAATGATATGACAATGAAGAGACTAACCCCGGTAATTTCAATACAGGATGAAAAGTTTGTTTTGCTTACACCACAAATTTCCTCTGTATCAAAAAAACGGCTACAAGGTCCAATTGGTTCAGTTTCACATTCACAAGAGCAATTGATGGATGCTGTGGATTTCGCGATTTTTGGTATTTAACCCACATTCAACGCGTGCGCGCGGTAGTGAGGCGAGTAAAATTGCATGATTAAGAGCTTCTTGCATAAAGTGGGAAAGGTTCTGGATGTTCAAGTATTTCCACTGTTAAATCAACGTCAAGATCAGGCCAATAACAATGATCGGGTGATTGCTCTGCCAGGTTAATTATCGATTTAATGACCTGGCCTTAAAACCATGAAAAAGCATCATATGACATAAATAATTCCCTATCATGGGCAAGTAGCCAATCACCATGATAAAAGAGAGTAGTCACCTCAAGTAAAGAAATACAATATAGTTGTACTTGAACAATGACTTTCTTTCGCTGAGCCATCGCCAATTCATCTCGAGCTCTTAAGATCGGTGCACCAATCAAAAAAAACGGGCCGCAGCCCGTTTTTTCATCAGAGACTTTGACTTGATCGACGTCTAGTGCCCTCCACCCTTCAATGCGCTGACCATTCCCTCGATGGTGTCCTTGGCGTCGCCGAACACCAATGAGGTGTTGTCCTGATAGAACAGCAGATTGTCTACGCCTGAGTAACCCGGACGCATGGAGCGTTTGAGAAAATAGACCTGCCGCGCCTTGGCCGCCTCGATGATCGGCATGCCGTAGATCGGGCTGGAACTGTCCGACTTGGCCGCCGGGTTGACCACGTCGTTGGCGCCCACCACCAGGGCCACGTCACAGCTGGGGAATTCCGGATTGATCTCGTCCATCTCCAGCACATTCTCATAGGGGATGTCCGCCTCTGCCAGCAGCACGTTCATGTGCCCCGGCATACGCCCCGCAACCGGATGGATGGCGAACTTGACCTCCACGTCACGGGCCTCCAGCAGCTCCATCATTTCCTTAAGTGCATGCTGGGCCTGGGCCACCGCCATGCCGTAGCCGGGGATAATGATGACCTTGTTGGCATCCTCCATCCAATAAATGGCGTCTTCCACCGAAGCGGACTTGACCCCCTTCTGTGCGGCCTGGGCGCCGGCGGACTCCCCTGCCCCGGTATCCGAGCCGAAGCCGCCGAACACCACGTTGATGATGGAGCGGTTCATGGCCCGGCACATGATGTAGGAGAGGATGGCGCCAGAAAAGCCCACCAGCGCACCGACGATAATCAGCAGGTTGTTCTGCAGGGTAAAACCGGTGGCGGCCGCGGCCCACCCGGAGTAGCTGTTGAGCATGGAGATGATCACTGGCATGTCGGCCCCGCCGATGGGTATGATCAGGGTGAAGCCGAGGACAAAGGCGATCAGGGTCATCAGAATCAGCGAGGTCATGCTCTCTGTCATGCCGAAATGCACCCCGAAACCGATGGCTACGATGGCCAGTCCGGCGTTCAGGGCATGCTGGCCCTTGAAGACAACCGGCGCGCCGCTCACCAACCCCTGCAGCTTGGCGAAGGCCACCACCGAGCCGGAGAAGGTGATCGCACCGATGATGATACCGGCCGACAGCTCGCCCATCAGGAGCGGGTTCAGGGTACCCGCTGCCTCACGATTCAGATAGGTACCGATGGCCACCAGCACCGCCGCCATACCAACGAAGCTGTGCAGGGCCGCCACCAGTTGTGGCATGGCGGTCATCTGCACCCGGGCGGCCACCACCGAACCGATCACCGCACCGATGGCCACACCGGCGATGATGAATCCGTAGGAGTTGACCTCACCGCCCATCAGAGTGGCGGCGATGGCGAGAGCCATGCCGATCATGGCGAGGAAGTTGCCGCGCCGGGCGGATGCGGGATGGGTCAGACCCTTCAAGGCGAGGATGAAGAGGATCGCCGAGATCAGATAGGCGATGGCCTGGGTGTTTGCTGAAATCTCCATCAATCAGTGCCTCACTTATCTTTCTTCTTGAACATGGCGAGCATCCGGTTGGTCACCAAAAAGCCGCCAAATACGTTGATGGATGCCAGCAGCACCGCGATGAAACCAAAGATCTCCGCCACCGTGCCCACCGAGTCGAGTCCGGTGACCAGCAAGGCACCGACGATGATGATACCGGAGATGGCATTGGTCAGGGCCACCAGCGGGGTGTGCAGGGAAGGTGTGACCCCCCAGATCACCCAGTAACCGATGAAACAGGAGAGTACAAAAACATAAAGTGCAACCAGTGTATCAGGCATTGGAATGCTCCCTTGTTGGCGACGCATGCGACGCCGGAAAAGCGTTATTGGGTATCAACTCAGGACTCGGCCCTGACTTGCATCGCCTCGGTGATCTCATCCTCGTCGAGGTTCTTCAGAACCAGTTCACCATCCGTTGTATCCACCATGATGTTCAGCAGATTGGTGATGTTGCCGGCATAGAAAGCGCTGGAGTCGGAGGGCATCATCGACGGATAGTTGGTGTGACCGATGAGGATCACCCCATGCTTGGTCACCACTTTGTCGGCCTCGGTCAGTGGACAGTTGCCGCCGGTGGCGGCCGCCAGATCGACGATCACCGAACCCTCGCGCATGCGCTCGACCACCGCTTCGGTGATCAGGGTTGGCGCCGGACGACAGGGAATCATCGCCGTAGTGATGATCACATGGGCCTTGCTCAGCTCGTCCGCTAAAGCCGCCTGCTGGCGGGCCTTGGCCTCGTCGGAGAGTTCCTTGGCATAGCCCCCCTCGCCGGAACCACTCTCACCCACATCCAGCACGATAGCCTTGGCGCCCAGGGATTCGATCTGCTCCTTGGTCTCGGGGCGGATGTCGTAGGCATAGACATCGGCGCCCAATCGCCGTGCCGTGGCGATCGCCTGCAGACCAGCCACACCGACCCCCAGGATAACCACCCGCGCCGGCTTGGCGGAGCCTGCAGAGGTCATCATCAGGGGCAGGAAGCGGCCATAATGGGCAGCCGCGTCGATCACTGCCCGATAGCCGGCGATATTGCTCTGGGAAGAGAGCGCATCCATCGACTGGGCGCGGGAGATGCGCGGGATCCGTTCCATGGAGAGGATGGTGACGTTCTTCTTGCGCATCGCACTCAGTACCTCGTCATCGCCACAGGTCTCGGTAAGACTTATATGAATGGAGTCGTTCGCGAGCGCCTTGACTTCTTCGAGGTCGGGTTTACGAACCCGCACCACGATCCCTGCGGAGAGTGCCGTCTTGTGTTCGACGATAACCGCCCCTGCCGCGTGATAGTTCTCATCGGTAAAATGTGCGGCAAGCCCAGCGCCTTCCTCGATCTGAATTTCAAAACCCTTGCCCGACAGTTTCTTCACGGCATCGGGCGTCAGGGCGACCCGCTTCTCTCCCGCTGCTGATTCTTTCGCTACACCAATCTTCATATTGTGTCCTGGCAGACCTTACTGAGGCCACGAGGGCCTGGAAAGCGTGGGATTATCATGTTTCCATTTGCAACTCTCAAGTAGATCTTGAGGCGCTGATGGTAATTTGGGAATATTTTCACAAATTACCCTGCTAATAAAACGTCCATCAACGCAGCTTCATCCATGAAGGTCGACTGATCTCTATTCTCGATTAAGCACACACACCATATACTCAATGTGGGTGACTCAAGTTACCCAATAGCGTTTTTAACAAAGATAGACGTTGAATCCTGGTTTTCATACGGGTTCAATGAATCCAATCTGACTCATACCGCATAACAGAAGATCCGAATCACTTCGCAATGAATCTCACACGACGCAGATTTCTGGAACTGACCGCAGCGGCGGCCTTGTCTGGTCTATCCTGCACCCGGCCCCATGAAGCCAAGCGTATTGGGCTGGCGCTGGGTGCAGGGGGGGCCAGGGGGCTGGCGCATGTGCCCATCGTCGAGCTGTTCGATGAACTGAGGATTCGACCTGATCTGCTCGCCGGGAGCAGCATGGGTGCCGTGGTCGGTGTACTCTATGCGTCCGGGATGTCCGGCGCTACCATCAGAGACCTGATCGACGACTTGGTTGTCCGTGAGACCGAAAGCCTTGCCGGGGCCCTGAGCCGTTGGGAGGTCTTCAAGTGGTTAGGCTTCCTGGACCCGGATTTTGGCAACGGCGGCCTGCTGAGTACCGAGAAATTCGTCCTGTTCATCCAGGAGGCGATCAACCGGACCACCTTTGAAGAGCTGGACATCCCGCTGAAGATCGTTGCCGCGGACTTCTGGAACCGTGAACCGGTTGTATTTGATCGAGGTGAGTTGTTGCCTGCCCTGCAGGCCAGCATCGCTATCCCTGGCCTGTTCACTCCGATCATCCACCAGGGCCGCACCCTGGTCGATGGCAGTGCAGCCAATCCCGTGCCTTATGACCTTTTACATGGGGAGTGTGATATCACTATTGCAGTGGATGTCCAGGGCAGATGGACCCCCAGCAGGGATCTGGCACCCTCTTTGTTCGATACCGCCATGGGGGCCAGTCTGATCATGCAGAAATCGATCATCCGGGAGCAGCTCAAAGTGCGGCCGCCGACGATCTATCTCTCCCCTGAGCTGCATGACATCCGGGTGCTGGATTTCGACAAGGCGGACACCATCTATGGACAAACCCTCGCCAGTAAAGAGCGATTGCGCAAGCAGCTGATGAGACTCCTGTAAGCGGAACCCCTGATTCGAGAAGTGGCCAAGTACCCAGGTGAGATTAAGTTTAACTTTCGACACAATCATCGCCATCCTCAGATTCCCAGATCCGTTGAAATCCAGTCGTCATTTGCCCTTATTAACCAGAACTCATCGTTGAATCTGTAATTACCAGAATATTAATGTGTTATTAATTCACCATTGTTTACCATTACCCAGTAAAATGCTGACCTTGATTTTCTGTGCAAACATAGAAAAGAATATCGAATAAAAATCAACAATAAAATCGCTTGGGCCGACCAGGTACGAGGAGGTAACTTGTTCAGGTTCGAAAGCTGGGGAAATTATAATGTCGTGGTTGTTTTGGCGTAGACCTCATATCAACTTTTATCAGCCGAATGCGGATGCAGTATCCCTTGTTGTCGAGGGTGAAAAGCGACCCTGGCCGATGAGAAAAGACCATCGAGGCAATTGGACAGCGAGACTCCGCCTTCCCTACCGAGATCTGCATGGCCGGGCCTACCATTTCAAGGTGAATGTCAATGGCAACAGCTATCAAATCGCCGATCCCTTGGCGTCTCGTACGGAACGTCGTGAAAAAAAGCTGATTTCACTCTTCAGTGACCTGACTTACAAGCACAAATACAACAAGTTCCGTGCCCCCCCCTTCAGTGAGATCGTAATCTACGAGACCCACCTTCCCGCACTCACACGCCATGCAAGTGCCAAGGTTGAGGATGAGAAATATCGCGGCACCTATCGAGGTGCCTGCTCGCCCGACATTCTCAAACATCTGCAGAGACTCAAGGTCGCAGTAGAATTCCTGCCGTTACACGCCCACAGCAAAACCCTCGGCCAGGACTGGGGTTATTTCTCCACCTCCTTTCGGGCCCTGAGAAACGACTTGGCCTTCGACAAGCATCATGTCAACCGAGAAGTCATGATGCTGGTGGACACCTATCACGGCCGCGGTATCCCCGTGTTGCTCGATGTGGTGTTCAACCATGGTGGAGAACTGCTGGTCAAGGCCTGGGGAGAAAATGTCGTCTACCGGAAATTCGAGAACGGAGACTTTTGCGAGGGTTCCGGCTGCGGCCCGACCATTCAGACCGAGAACCCACTTATCAGGGAGACCATTCTGGAAACCCTCGAACACCTGGTGGAGCAATATCGGTTCGACGGTTTTCGATTCGACCTGGGTGCCCTGCATGACAAAAAGATCATGCTCGAGATAGACCGCCGTCTACCCGATCGTATTTACCTCGTCGCCGAACCCTGGGCCTTGGGTGGTACCAAATGGGACAAAGGCGATATGCATCGGGATTTCGCCACGACCCGCTGGGCGATCTGGAACGATGATTTCCGTGAACCCGGCAAGACCTTCATCAGGGGACTCGGCGACCAACACAACCGGGATCGCCTGATGCGTGCCATCGTCGGCAGTCATATCAAAGACGGTGGTTGGGCCGTCAGGCCACAGCAGTCCATCAACTATCTGTCCAGCCATGACGGCAAGACCCTGGCTGACCTGGTCGACGGGGATAAGCGCCGAGTGTTTCTCGGCATCATCCTCGTGATGACCTCGCAAGGCATACCAATGCTGAGTGAGGGTTCTGAAATCATGTACTCCAAGCAGGGACATCACAACAGTTATGACCGTCCGGACCTCAATCAGATCGATTGGACCCAAGCCACAAAACACCAGGACCTGCTGGAAGCGGTGGCCCGTCTGATCACCCTCAGAAAACAGCTGCCCCACTTTGGCTATACACGACACCTGAAGGCCAATGACCATAAAAGCGACCGCTGGGACATCGACTGGATCTATCCCACAGGTTATCCCCATGATGACGATGTCAATGCCATAGGTTTCGTTCTCAAACCCCCGGTCAAAGATCTGTTCGGATATAGAGAAAAGAGACACAACCTGGTCACGCTACTCAACGGCAGTAAAAAGGGCGTGAATTTCCACCTCCCCAAGGGGGAATGGAAAGTGCTAGTGGATGGTCACTCCTTCGATGTCAACGCCTTTGGCCTGAGCAGTGTGCCTAATGCCAAGCAGCACTATCACACTCATCCTGGGACTGGCGTGATTCTCGCCCACGTCTGAAGAATTTCAGGTTGAATCGGGGCTCACGACCCACTCACCGAGTGCATCGAACAGATCCAGGATATGCCGGGCGTTGGCGGCTAGATCGCCCTTTCCAACCCTCGATGCCGACCTGGCCTGGACAAGCACAGCATCTTCCCGGGATTCGAGCCATACCTCTACGTCATCCTTGAATTTCAACCAACGGCTCGAGACGACTGCCCGCACCCTGTCGCCCGTTCGATTGATTTCCGTCCAGCCCAATTCACGCATGGCGATCATCACCTGGTCAATTGCCGCATCCCGAGTGAGTTTTAGCGGTAATGGACGTAGCTCATGCAGGGCAGGCTCCAGCTCCGTTTGTGCCACATTGGTCGTCAGGTAAAGTTGTAAACGCGCCAGCGGCCCAGGAGGATCCAACAGCGGAGGACGATTAGCCAATAGTGCACCGGCACTGAGCAGAATGGGTAAGATCAAAACAAGCAACAGCCACTTCATAGAGGGTTCGTCCCGTTACAAGATGGATACGCAACACGAGAGATATTGAACCTGACTGACAGCCGCCTGTCTATTGTTTGACGCTAACAATTACTCGCATGGATCCGGAGACACAGGCCGAGGTTTAGCCATGACTCGACAAATTATCTACGGTATCGGGCTGCTGACCGCCGGGACAGTGGCAGGCGCACTCGTCTATTCGTCGTACAGCCAGTTAGAGCCCCCTTCCGTCACCCCTGATTCAGTTCAACACAAACCAGTTGCTGTCCCATCGGCTGCAGGAGCGGAACCCGAACTCAGCCTGCATGTCGAGACGCTCGAAGATGAGCTCAACCATTACCGTGAATGGGCCTACGATCTCGAACAAAAGGTGATCCAGCTTGATACCCGCCTCAACAGCCTGGAAGAGGCCGTCGGTTCAACTGACCAGGGCAAGCTCGTAGTTGCAGAGCAAGAAAAGACCGACGATGCAGCGACCGAAACACAAGATCCCGATGAGGTCTTCAGCGTCACCGCATTGGTGGGAAATGGCATCGATCCTCAGTTGGCAGCGGAACTCGTGAGACGAAAAAACCGCATCGATATGCAACAACTCGAGCTGAGGGACCAGGCAATCCGTGACGGCACATTCGGCCAGGAAGCATATTTCGAGGCACTGCGTGAACTCAATGATGCACCCAACATACGTACGGAACTCGGAGATGAGGCCTATGACCGTTACATCTATACTTTAGGCCAACCAAACCGGGTGATTGTCACTTCTGTGATCCCAGGGTCACCCGCAGAACAGTTCGGCATCCAAGCAGAAGACATCATTCTGGCTTATGACGACAAGCGCATCTTCAACTGGTCGGAACTACGAAATGCCACTACGGAAGGTGAACGTGGTGAGTATATCCAGGTCGACATCCGTAGGAATGGTCAACGCATCAGTTTGCCCCTGCCGAGGGGGCCACTCGGTATTAGAATGAGTAATCAGCGCTACAATCCACTCAACGACTGATCCTACCGAGCCATCCCCACCAGTGGGGTGAAGCTGTCTCAGGACCTGTCTACGTTTACGCAATGTCTTGGTATCGGTGGATACCGCCACTGCATACGGAAAATCCAATGGGTAAATGGGCGCATCCACCCGCGCTTTCACCCGGTAATTTCCCGCAACTGCAGCTTAAGTGCGTGCAGGGTGTGTTCGTAGTCAATCAACAAATCGTCAAACAAGAGCTGTGCTTCCTGCAGTCGGCCGTCAGCTCCCATCTGCTCGAGTCTTTTTGACAAATCCGCCAAGCTCACGGCACCCAAGTTTGCACTGCTGGATTTCAGACTGTGCGCCCGCTGCCTGAGTGCTTCAGCATCTTGGGTGTGCAGGGCGGCCTGGATGTCCGCAATCATTTGCGGTGATGACTCCAGATAGATTCGGATGACCCGATCCAGTATCGAGGGTTTTCCTGCGCATTCCAGCTTTTTGATGTTGTCCAGGGCGCGAGTATCGAGCCAACTCCCTGTCTCTTGAGAAGGCTCCAGTTCTTGACACTCAACGGTCGGGACATCCTCGGATCCGGATAACCATGGTTCGATTTTTTTTTGTAGTTGCTGCAAGGTGAAGGGTTTACTCAGATAGTCATCCATACCGGCGGCCATACAACGGTCTTTAGCCTCCGTTTGTACATCGGCGGTCAATGCGACCACCGGAACTCTCACACCGCCGTTTTCCTGCTGTCGAATACATCGAGTCGCCTCGAACCCATCAAGCCCCGGCATATGACAATCCATCAATACCAGATCGAAGCTACTTGCAGCAGCCGCCTTGCAGGCAGCCTGCCCACTGCCTACCAACACCGCATCGCACCCCAACATCTCCAACATCCTTTGAATCACTTCCTGGTTGACCGAATTGTCTTCAGCCACCAGGACCCGTCCTGAGAATCTGATGTTCCTGTCTTTCATGGGTTCTGAGGGTAAGGTACTGATAGGTTCGCCCTCAAAATCGATCTCGAACTGCATGGTGAATGAGAAAGTAGACCCCACCCCCACTTCGCTTTGCACATAGACCTCACCGCCCATGAGCTGCACCAGTTTCCGGGTAATGGCCAAGCCCAGCCCTGATCCTCCAAAGCGGCGTGAGGTTGAATTATCCTCCTGGCTGAAGGAATGAAATATCGAACCCAGGTTTCCTTTCGAAATACCGATTCCGGTATCCCGCACGGCACAACTCAACTGGAGCTTGCCCGTTTCGACCATCTCCGTGTCGAATATGACATCCACCCTGCCCCGTTCTGTAAACTTGACGGCGTTGCCCATCAAATTGAGCAGTACCTGACGTAAGCGAGTGGTATCACCGATCAGGTATCCTGGTATGTCATCAGGAAGCTGGATCAACAATTGTAATCCCTTTTTCTGAACGGTACCGTCCAATACCCGCACCACGTCATCAACGACCTCCTGCAAATCGAAGACGACAGGCTCCAGTTCCAACCGACCCGCCTCGATGCGGGAAAAGTCGAGGATATCATTGATCAACGTCAACAGACTAAGTACCGAATGATGGGCAGACTCTGCCAGTTTGTACTGCTGTTCAGACAATCCCGAATTCAGTAACAGTTCAGTCATACCCATGACCCCATTGATCGGGGTGCGGATCTCATGGCTCATTGTGGCGAGAAACATGGATTTGGCCTTACTGGCCGATTCCGCCGTCTCTTTTGCCTCCTGCAAGGCTACCATGGCATCCGCCAAGGCATCATCGCGCTTGCGGATCTGTTCCAACATACCGTTAAAACCATGAGTCAGTGAACCCAACTCGTCGTCGACAAAGACTGGGGCTCTTAGTGAATAGTCCCCCTTGCTGGATATGTCTTCCATGGTCCTGGCCAAGGAAGAAATGGGGACGCTGATAAAACGCTGCAAACGAGAAGCAAGAAGATAGGCAAGCAGGAAGGCCGGTGCCAGGATAGACATGGCGATAAACAATTGCCGTCGAGTACTGACTTTCAGAGGGGACAAATCAAACCGCAGATCGATGTAACCGACTAAATGCTGTTTGACTTTGATTTCCTGAAATACCGAGAGATAGCTTTCATGAAAGATCGGGCCTCTAACATCTGGAGCGGATAAGGGTGGATCAATAATCTCCTGGATGCGTTCACTGGCAACATGATCTTTTTGGTAGATCGCTAATCGTTGCAGATCTGCATTATAGATATAGCCAGCCAGAACATCCGGTTGTTCTACCAGAGCGGAGAGGATCTCCTCCGCCGTATCCGGATCCTGAAACACCAGGGCTGCAGTGGCATTGACCCCTATAACCCGGGCCAGGGCCGTAGCCGACTCCGACAAGGAGGCGCGTTTTGCCCGGTTTTCCGCGATCATATAGGCCAATGTTGCCAACACCAGCATCAACCCGGTGATACCAACCACCATGACAATTGCCTTGATCTTGATGGGTAGATGATTCAGTGAATGGATCATATTCATCATTCATTGCTCCCCGGTCTGACCAAGGTCGCAAGATGCAACAGCTTAGAACTCAAACGCAGCCTGGATTGATCCAAAGCGTCCAGGTTGATGACCGGATGAATACGTTTACGTTTGCGTAATAAAGCGATCATGCCACCCTGCTCGATAAAACTTTCAGAGTCGCCTACCGTCAGTATGCCGGGTTTCAGGCCCATCACTGCGAGCTTGTCATAGTCGGCTGCACCACCCAGAAACAGGATATGGCATGCATCAAGGCTGGATTCTTCATCCAAGTTGAGCAGCTCCATGGGCCTGCCCTCCAGTCGCTCACCGGAAATCAAATGATTCAGCGTCTCATGCAGGGCATCCGCACCCACAACACAGTATCGCAATGGAGATAGAGGAGTCTCGAAAAGACTTTCCGGCCAGCTCACAAACGCTGCGAAATTGAATAAAACCGCAGCCTTGATTTGATGTTCCGGCAAATCACGGCCTGGGCTGACCGGTACATGTGCCAACAGCACTGTACAGATGAGACCTGCCGCAAACCAAGACATCACAGAACGATGTCTGATTGATCGGCTGGTTTCACCCGTTCTTCTCATCGTCTTGACTTCGGTGATTTAAACTCAATAACGCCATTTGGCTTGGACAAGGAAACTCCGTTCCACCTGGGTGGAAACCAGACCTTGTCGCGCCGCACTACCGGAAAATTCCGCGAACTCCGGATGTTTGTCATCCAGCAGATTCTTGCCAATGAAACTCAGTTCCATTTCCGGGGTAAGGTGCCAAGCCAATCTAAGATTCAGACTCAGATAGGAAGAGATATCCAGATTGGAGAGTTCATCCACATAGAACAGGCTGGTATCGAGTTCCAGATCATGGCGAAGATCCATCAGGGAGCGCAGACTCAACTGATGCTGTGGTGCGCGATCCCAGAGATCAGCTGATACGGTATCCGTACTGCCGGTTTCAGTATCCAAGTCCAGCTCGAACCATGCATAGGCCAACTTAAACCGCCAATCCTCAGAAAAATCCCAGTTGGCCGCCAACTCGAGACCGTAAGCATGCCCTGACATTTTATTGTCAAGGGTCTGCACAATCGGCAACGAGTAAGAGGTGCCTGACATCTCAAAGGTCTGGAGACGTTCATAGTCGTTGTAAAAGGTCGCAAGATCGACAGAGAGATAGTCATGCGGCTGTGAACGTAGCCCCATTTCGTAGGCGATCAGCCGTTCCGATGACAGTTCAGGGTTACCGTATATCAGCACAGGCCATTCACTGATGGTTACATCGCTATCCAGGCGGGACGGGGTGCGTACAGCTCGTGAAATGGCCGCCCACAGACTGGTTGCCTTCGACAAATTCCAAATGGCACGGATATTAGGCTGCATCTCCCAACCCGTATAATCGTTGTATTCGAACTTGGAGCCAATTATCAGGTGAAGGTCATTATCAAAAAGCGCGATGTCATCCTGAATGAAGGCACTGTACGTCATTGCGTCACGCTGCACAGGGTCGAATGTGAGGGGGGCATCGGGCATATTGGCGATATCATCACCGGTCCGATGGTAGTTGAAACCCCATACCAGGGAATGTTGGTTGGCCACTGAAAAATGATGTTGAAAGTCCAGATCATAAGTAATCCGATCTTCCTTCAATGTCCAGTTCGAACGACGCGTCCGGTCATAATAAAATTGCAGTTCGAGCCCCGCATCAGATGCCAGGCGGCGCGTCCAGCGCGTCAACAGGTTGCCACCTGAGGTGTTGGATTCCACCTCGCTTAATACCCTGGCTTCGATGATGCTCGCCCCAGATTCCCCATCATAGAGATCCCCCTGCAGGGTCAGACTGTCGGACTGAGACAGGTCGACATCCGCACGAAAACCGATCCGTCGATCACGCCAGTCATCCGCCGCCGTTTCCCCGGAAAAGTAGCTCGCCCTGTCGCGTTCGAATGCTTTTGCGTAGAGACGGAAGGACGCTGCATCTCCTACAGCGTTTGCATACCGCAGGGCTGCCAGTGCCTCCTCGTTGCCGCCAGCCAGTTTGACCAATCCACCTGCCGTATCGTGGGCCGAGCGAGTGATGATATTGATGATTCCATTGACTGCATTGGCGCCCCACATGGTGGCACCCGGCCCGCGAATCACCTCGATGCGATCAATGTCATCCAACAGGGTATCCTGCACGTCCCAATAGACTCCTGAATACAGGGGTGTGTAGAGGGTTCTGCCATCCTGTTGCACCAGCAACTTGTTGGAATATCGGCCATTGAATCCGCGCGCCGAGATCGCCCATTTGTTGGCATCGATCCTCGCCACCTGCAGGCCTGGAACCATCCTTAACAGTTCAGGGATATTGCTTGCACCGGAACGACGAATATCGTCCTGGGAGATGACGAAGAGAGCTGCAGCCGCATCGGAATATCGCTGGGGCCGACGTGATACACTGGTGACCGGCACCTCCAAAAGTTCCTGGATGCTCAGTCCCTTCAGGTCTGAAAGATCTGCTGTAAGGTTTTGTTCCTCTGCCATCAGCGGGAAGATGGATTGCCAGAGGGAAAGAAAAACCAGTGTCAGCCAAACAGACCGATTGAGCAAGAGAGTGCCACTAAGTTCACTGTCAGTTCTAATCATGTAGATTCGCTCGATTCATCATGGTGAGGGCAACCAGCCGAGGGATAAGGGCACAGAGTCCCGCACCCCGAGTCGAAGGCCCGGTATCAGACCTATCCGCAATCATTGCATTGAAACCGTCCAGTCATTCAGTCGAGATGAGTGAGCGTATTCAACGGCACGCCAGGAGATTCGAGAACCGGACCTAAGTTAAGGCTGCTAGTAGAATTCCGGTATGCCTTCCTTGATTTTCAACTGCCGAGGGTTGTGTCACGTCCTGCTTTCAAATTGGTCGTTTTCTGAAGCAGCAACCATGTGACAGAACATCCCCAACAGACCGGAAGGCATACCATAAACCGCACGTAGAACAATTGCGAGCTTTAAATCCGCCAAGGCCGATCAACACTGGAGGAACCACCGGTGTCGAGCCGAGCTGGTGAACCGACAAGGTCAATCTTTCCCAGGCATGACATCAGCAGATTGCTCATCCTTTACCTTTTCCACAGAGCCAGCATTCGGATCGTCGAAGCACGCCTGATCCAGTGCCCCTTCGCCCTTCGCTATGATGCAGGTGACCGCACAATCGCCGGTGACATTACACGCCGTACGCAGCATATCCAGCAGTCTGTCCACGCCGATGATCAGGGCTATTCCCTCCACCGGCAGACCCACCTGGTTGAGCACCATGGTCAACATCACCAGACCGACACCGGGTACGGCGGCGGTACCGATGGAGGCCAGAGTGGCGGTCAGCACCACCATCAGATACTGGGTCAAACTCAGATCCACTCCGTAGACATTGGCAATGAAGACCGTGGCCACCCCCTGCATCATGGCGGTGCCGTCCATGTTTAGGGTGGCGCCGAGCGGCACGGTGAAAGAGGCCACCGAATTGTCGACACCCATCTTCTCCTCCACCGTGCGCATGGTGACCGGGATGGTGGCGCCGGAACTCGCGGTGGAGAAGGCGAAGGTCGCCGGATCGCGCATCTTGCGCAGGAAACGCAGCGGATGGAGCCCTGCCAGGAACCTGAGCAGCATGGGATAGGTGATCAGGGCATGCAGACCCAAGGCGAAGGTCAGGGTGAGGAAGTAGGCCAATAAGGGAACGATCAGATCCAGCCCCTGGGTGGCGAAAGTACGGGCGATCAGCGCAAACACCCCGTAGGGTGCGAGCCGCATGATAATCTCGACCATACGCATGATCACCGCATCGAGATCGCTGAACAGGCTCAATACATGTCTGCCCCTTTCGCCGGCCAGCGAGATGGCGACACCGAACAGCAGCGAGAAGACGATGATCTGCAGCATGTTGCCTTCCGAAAGGGCCGCGACCGGATTGGTCGGCACCATGTTGATGAAGACCTCGGCGAGTGGTGGTGCCTGCTTGCCCTGGAAGGCCACATCCACACTGCCGACATCGAAACCCTGCCCCGGTCCGACTGCAGTGGCCAGACTCAGAGCGATGCTGACTGCGACTGCGGTAGTGAACAGATAGAGCAGGATCGCCTTGATGCTCATGCGGCCCAGAGCGGATAGGTTACCCAGCGAGGTGACACCGCTCACCAGGGATACGAACACCAGAGGCACCACCAGCATCTTCAGAGCAGCCACGAAGACTGCCCCGACCACATACAGCAGACCGTCGATCAGATAGTCCCTGAGCAGGCCCTCGGCACCGAACAGGAGATTCAGAGCGACACCCAGCAGGGCGCCGCCGGCCATCGCCAACATGATGCGGCGGGTCAGGTCATGGATTTTGTGCTCACTCATCGCGACTCTCGCAGGTTAGGCTATGCGTCAGCGCGACAAGGTAACAAACAGTTTAAGGCGAGTAAAAGCGCCGATCGCCTTGCAGTGGGTGTCTCAGAGTGTTTTTGAACCCGAACAACCCGTTACCCGGCAATTACCAGATCGAGCCAGCACTAACCGGCAGAACCCCGGCTGTAGGTCCCCATCAATTCCCCCTTGGCAAGTAGATGTCCGTCCATAGCCCGCTCCAGGCGGTTTTTCGTGGGTCTACCGAGATCCGGCAGCACACAATCGAGGGCATACAGCGTGAAGAAGTAACGGTGTCGCCCGCTCGGTGGACAGGGACCACCGTATCCGGTTCGCCGCCAGTCATTCAATCCCTCCAGGGCCCTCTCCGGTAACTCAACGGCATTGACCGCTTCCGGTAATCCGGTCAATTGGGGGGGCAGATTGTAGAGCAGCCAATGGACCCAGCCGCTGCCCGGAGCGTCCGGATCATCCAAGACCAGAGCCAGGCTTCGGGCATCATCGGGTATTCCGGACCAGACCAGTGGCGGTGAGACATCCTCACCCTCACAGGTGTAGCGGGAATCGATGGGTGAATAAGGGGCAAAGGCCGGAGAACTCAGGGTCAGGCTCATGATGTCATCTCGCTCTGTGTCACAAATAGATTGACCGATTGCGTCGTGTCAGGCTCAGGTAATAACGCCTATTCCATGCTCTAATTAAATCATGGATGCCTTTTAATCGCTTGACTGATGAAATCCAATTGACGCTAGCATGCAAATATCTCAGGTAACCTCATCCATCTCGGAACTGATCTGGAAAACCCGCTACCGTTTTCGCCGGGAAGCGGATATCCAGGCGAGCTGGCAGCGGGTGGCGCAAGCCCTGGCTTCGATCGAAGCCAATAACCGGGCCAGCTGGGAGCGACGCTTTTTGCAGGCGCTGCATGGATTCCGTTTTCTACCCGGGGGTCGCATCCTGGCCGGGGCCGGTACCGGCCGGGAAATGACCCTGTGCAACTGCTTCGTGATGGGCCGGATCGAAGACGACTTGCGATCGATCTTCAAGGCACTCGAGGAAGGGGCCTTGACCATGCAGCAGGGCGGCGGGGTCGGTTACGACTTCTCAACCCTGCGCCCCGCCGGACTGAAAGCGGCCCGCACCGGCAGTGTGGCCTCCGGTCCGGTCTCCTTCATGCGCATCTGGGACAGCATGTGTGCCACCCTGCTCTCCACCGCCAACCGGCGTGGCGCCATGATGGGCACCCTGCGCTGCGAGCATCCGGATATCCGCCAATTCATCGATGCCAAACGCCAAGCGGGTGCACTGCGCAATTTCAATCTCTCGGTGCTGGTCAGCGATGCCTTCATGCAGGCCATCGAGAAAAATAAGGACTGGTCCCTGTTGTTCCCTTGCAGCGGTCTGTCCCGGAAGGACCGCCAGCGCTACCCGGAGAGGCTTTTCCGGGACTGGCCGGGAAGCAGACAACCCGTCGAGTGCGCCGTGATGGCTCGGATGCCTGCCGCTGAGCTTTGGGAAGCGATCATGCGCGCGAACTACGACAGCGCAGAGCCCGGTGTCCTGTTCATCGACCGGATCAACCAGGAGAACAATCTCGGCTACCGGGAGCAGATCAGCGCCACCAATCCCTGCGGCGAGATCCCCCTGCCCGCCTATGGCGCCTGCGATCTCGGTTCGATCAATCTGGCGAGCTTCGTGCAAGACCCCTTCGATGGCCAGGCCCGCCTAGATTTACCCGGGATCGTCGAGATCACGTCGATCGCCACCCGCATGTTGGACAATGTGATCGACCTGACCCATTACCCCCTGCCCCGGCAACGGGAGCAGGCACAGGGCAGTCGACGCATCGGTCTCGGTATCACCGGTCTGGCGGACGCCCTGCTCATGCTGCAGCTCGACTACCGAAGTGAAGCGGCGCTCCGGCTGGCCCGTGAAGTGTTGCAGGCCATCTGCCATACCGCCTACCGTACCTCCATCGGACTGGCCAGAGAGAAAGGCGGTTTCCCATTCCTGCAGGCTCAGGACTATCTGGCCTCACCCTTCATCCAACGCCTGCCGGAGGACATCCGCCAGGGCATCAGCCGGTATGGGATACGCAACAGCCATCTCATCGCCATCGCCCCGGCTGGCACTATCAGTCTGCTGGCCGGTAATGTCTCCAGCGGGATCGAGCCGGTGTTCGATTTTCATGCCCAGCGACGCATCAAGAATACGTCGGAAGAGAGCGAAACCCATCGTTTGACCGATCCGGCCCTGGCGCTTTGGCACATGCAACACCCCGAGACCGCTCCACCGGACTGTTTCGTCAGCGCATCCGACCTGAGCGCAGACCAACATCTCGCCATGCAGGCGGCGCTGCAACCCCATGTGGACAACGCCGTATCCAAGACTCTGAATGTGCCTCGAGCCGTCGGCTTTGCCGAGTTTCAGTCCATCTATCGAAAGGCCTGGGAACTGGGTCTCAAAGGCTGTACCACCTTTCGGCCCAACCCCCAGACCGCATCAATCCTCAGCCCGGATCCCGAGAATTCCTGCTGTCCCAGCTAGGGTCATCATTAATCATCACTCGTCTGTTTCTTGGGTATCACGGTTCCCAGCAGGTCCATGGGCAGTGGGAACACCAGGGTATGGCTCTTGTCACCGGCGATTTCGGTGAGGGTCTGCAGATAACGTAATTGGATGGATTCGGGTTGTTCCGCCAGTGACTTTGCGGCTTCCACCAGCTTCTCCGCCGCCTGTTGTTCGCCTTCGGCATGGATGATCTTGGCCCGTCTGACCCGCTCCGCCTCTGCCTGGCGGGCGATCGCGCGGATCATGCTGTCATCCAGGTCCACATGTTTAATCTCCACATTGGAAACCTTGATGCCCCAGGCGTCGGTCTGCTGATCCAGGATAGCGCGAATGTCGTCGTTCAGTCGCTCCCGTTCCGAGAGCATTTCGTCCAGTTCATGCTGGCCAAGGACGGACCTCAGGGTGGTCTGCGCCAGCTGGCTGGTGGCGACCATGAAGTCCTCCACCTGGATGATCGCCTTTTCCGGATCCAGCACCCGAAAGTAGACCACCGCGTTGACCTTGACCGAGACATTGTCCCGTGAGATCACGTCCTGGGTCGGCACGTCGAGCACGATAGTACGCAGGTCCACCCGCACCATCTGCTGGATGATCGGGATGATAATGATCAGCCCCGGGCCCTTGACCTTCCAGAAACGGCCCAACAGGAAGACGACGCCCCGTTCATATTCCCGCAGGATTTTGATGGCCGCCAACAGAAAGGCCAGTATCAGAATGATGATGACCGCGTAGATTTGAAAGATCATGACGATGCCTCCTCGTCTTCAATGGGCGTCACCTGCAGGACCATACCATCCCGCCCGGTAATTTTTACCCGCTGCGCCTTGGTAACGGGTTGATCGGTGTGTGCTCGCCAGACCTCACCATGGGCGTGCACCGGGCCGTCGCGGGTAAACCCCTCAATGGCCACGGCGTCGGCACCCAACAGTTCCTCCCGACCACTGACAACCGGTCTTCGGCGGGACTTCAGCGCCATACCGACCACAAAGACCAGCAGAAAGGCGCTGGCAACCGCAACGGTGAAGATCAACGGCAGAGAAATGCCATAACCCGGCTGGTCGGTGTCGATTAGAATCAACGAACCGGCCACGAAAGCGATCACTCCACCGATCCCCAGGGCCCCGAAACTGGGTACGAAGGCCTCACCGATCATCAGGGCCAGACCCAACAGGATCAGGGCCATACCGGCGGTATTGACCGGCAGCACATGGAAGGCGTAGAAGGCCAGCAGCAGTGAGATGGCCCCGGCGGTCCCGGGCAGGATGGATCCGGGATTGGCGAATTCGTAGATCAGACCATAGATGCCCACCAGCATGAGCACATAGGCCACATTGGGATTGCTGAGGAGCGACAACAACTCACTACGCCAGTCGGGCTGAACGTCGACCAGGTTGAGATCTTGCGTATCGAGAACCCTGCTCCCCATCGGCAGTTGTACAGACCGATCATGCAACTGCTCAAGCAGGTCATCGATATCCTTGGCGAACAGGTCGATGACGCCTTTCTCCAGGGCCTCCTCCGCCGACAGACTGGCGGCTTGGCGTACCGCCTGTTCCCCCCACTCCGCATTGCGTCCCCGCAGTTTCGCCAGGCCGCGAATATAAGCAGCCGCATCATTGATCAGTTTATTGGTCTTCGCATCAGCGGGGGACTGCTGCTGTGCTTCGTTTTCCAATTTCTGTTTCTCATCGGCCTGGTCCGTGCCTGGCAGGCCACCCAATTCAACCGGTGTCGCCGCACCCAGATTGGTCCCCGGCGCCATGGCTGCGACATGGCTGGCATACAGGATGTAGGTACCGGCGCTGGCCGCGCGGGCGCCCCCCGGAGATACGTAAGTCACCACCGGGACATTGGCTGAGAGGATGCGTTTGATGATTGCGCGCATGGAGGTGTCCAGGCCACCTGGCGTATCCATCCTAAGAATGACCAACTCAGCCGCCTGAGTCTCCGCCCGGCTCAGCGCTCGCTCGAGATAATCTGAGGTTGCCGGACCGATCATGCCGTTGATCTCCAGCACCATACCACTCCCCCCCGACTTGTCACTGGCAGCCAGGGGCAAGGAGAGTAACAGGATGACTGTCATCATCAGCTGGGACAAAGATCGGTATGCTTGCGGCATGTCAAATACCTCTACCAACAGCATAGACTAGATGCTGGCGGCGCTGAGTCGTGGGTTCACGAGAGGAATCCAGCCAACACCCTTTGAGCCTGGTTGTACGGCATTCACATCAGAGCAATCCGCTGCTTGTCGGCACCTTGTTGCCCCTTCAGGGTCAAGGCTGCAGACAGCATGGGAGGCCCTGCCAGATCCTCCGTCCCAGCCAACTGCGCGATGGTCTTGAAGAAGGCGAGGGTTAGCGGCCGGATCTCCTTGCTATTGAGCATCCACCAGCGCGGAAAGTCCGCCTGCCAGACAAACCAGCTCTTGATACCTTGACCGATATGACTCTGTTGGCGGCGCAGGGCTTCCAGCCCCCGATCCAGATCCCAATAATAGGCTTCACGCATATCCTGCAACGCATCCAGTAATCCGAGCTGGCGATTTTGCGTATCACCAAAGTCTGGCTCTGGCTGCAGGACTTCAGGCAGGGCTTCGCGTCGCTCACCCATGCACTCACCATGACAGCCCAACACGGCTACATGCCTCGCACGAACCCAGGAGAGTGCATTCGAGGCCTGTAGGTTGTCACTGGGTTGCTCACCATACATGTGTTCCAGCCACTTTTCCGACTGTGTAAAACGTTCCCTGGTCATGCCCAGAATCATCTCGCGCAGGTTTCCTCCCACTGGCACGCCAAACCCCGGCAGCTCCTCACGCAGTTTTTTCAGGGTCTCCAGCAAAGACTGACTGGGCGGTTGCAAGGTACAGATCGAGGCCATCTGCTCCGACGCGATACGGAAGATCCGTTCGCCATCGAGAGGCTGTTCGGCGAGTTCCCGGCCTGTATCCTCGATCTGCAGCAGACGCAGCAATTGCGACTTACTCATGGTCATACCCACATCGAGCCGGCCTGATTTGAGATTGGTGGCGTTCAAGGCAGACACCGCCTGTTCAGCCGTACCCGGTTCGAGCAGACCGACCTGTTCCGCACTGCGAAAAAAGGCCAGGGCCTCGGCCGGAGTCAGATCCTCATCGGTCAGCGACAGGTTCATCGCCATACTCAGGCTGTTGGTGCTGCGAGCCGTCGCCAGTTCAACGGCATCCACGATCTGCAGTTCACGCTCGTCATGCATGCCTTTATAGAGCTTATTGAACTCCATCTGCGAGAGGCACTGGATATTGCCATGGGCATCCACCACCAGACTGGCTTGGGCATCGATGCGGGTCTTTCCGGAAAAGCCATTGCCGAACAGCACACAGGCAAAACCTGTCTCTTCGGTCAGCCTGGTATAGTGGGTCAAAGTGCCAGCGGCCGAGATGATGGCGCTGTTCTGTGCCGCATCCTGCCAGCTGCGTAGTTGCGCAGACAACTCATCCAAATCAGCTAACAGCAGGGATCTGAGTAAAGACTGGGCATCCGCATGGTGCGGATCGAGCACCAGGCTCAGGTTGAGGTCTTTTGAACCCGCCTCTTTTGAGAGAGACTCCACACCCATGGCAATCTTAGCCTTGGAAGCATCGGTAAAGCGATTTTTCAATTCATTCAGGCGCAGCTGCACACGATCCAACTCCTTGCGCACCGCCTGACCGACCGCCTCGATGCGTTTTTCTGTCTTTCGGATGCGTTTATCGATCGAATAGCCCAGCTTGTTGAGCTTCTCCACCGTCGCGGAGAAAGCAGAACCGGTGACCAGTGATTTGAGCTGCTCATCGAGGGTCTCCCGGAGTTCACCCAACCCTTTGTGCAGGGCCTCCCGGAGTTTTCCCTCGAGTTGATTGCGGACATCCACCCCGACGGGAAGTCGATTGAGTATTTCCGCGGTGATCTCCTGACTGCGTTCCTCCAGATCGCCCCGCCAGAGACGCCGTGAAGCCTCTATTTCATTCAGCAGCACCCCTTTGAATGTCTCACCGAGCTGACCTTCAGCACTGAAACCGAGTCCCTCCAACACCTGTGCCTTGTCGTCGAAGTCGTGCAGGGCCTTGGCTAATGCATCGCCCAATGTCTTTCTGAACAGGTCCTGTCCCGGGATGACCCCCTTGACTCGATTCAGGATCGTCTGAGCCTCACCCAGCTTGTCCTCAATCATTGGATAGACCTTGGCCGCCCAATCGGACAGGTCAAGCTGCAGGCCCAGAGAACTGCTCCGTTCCTGGGTATGCGCCGACAACCGGCGCAGTTTCAAGGCCATCCGTTTCCCGTCTCCGGTCGGATAAATCAGGTACTCAAACTCACCGGCCAGTGATTTCTTGAAGCCGAAGGTCAAACCGAATTCACCTTTAACCAGTTGGCTCAGTTGCAGATCCTGGGCGAAGCCGATGCGCCCGCTGACGTCTGCTGAGTGCGCCACCTTGAATTTGACAGCGGCGAGATTGCCTTGAAAAAATCCGCGTTTCAACGCATCGATCGAGAAGGGTGAGGCGAGTCGTCGGAGATCGAACAGCAGTGCCTCACCGACCCGATGTCCACTGTAGTGCCGGTAAAACAACTGCAGGCCGGCATCGGCGGAAACCGTGGATGCCATTTGTAGGGAGACTGGCGCCGACCCTCCCGCCAGGGATTGGCCCAGGGCCAGGCTGCCTTGCATGGCCATGCGCAGAACCTCGGACCTTTGCGGGTCGAGCAGCATCCCCTTCGGCAGCTCGGCCAGCGGCTGGATCGTCTGATTGAGACTGAACCCGGCATTCAGCCTGAGCAATAGTTTGTCGGCAAACAGATCCTCATCGGACGTCTGTCTGTCGAACAACGGCCAGCTGTACTCGGTACGCGCTTCCGGTTGCAGTCTGAGGGCATCAAAGGTCATGAAGAGAAACTGAAACTCTTCCGGGATTTCATCAGCCAGCAACTGCTCGGCCCGTTCCCTCAGTTCGTCAAGATCCGGTACGATCGCTTTCAGTTTCTCCAGCAACTCCTGGCTTGGGGTGGCCATCAGTTGGCGAATCACCTCGATAGCGCCATCCAGGTCGAACTCGGTAAATTCCATCCGGTGTTCATCGATCTTGAGCAGGTCTCTGAGGAACCCGGCCCCTTCCTCCAGATCAATCATGCGAGCGGCGGTCGTCGTCAACCATTGAGTAGACATCGTCATCTTCCTTTGGTTTGTGTCTGCGTGGTATTTTATGCCACCCCATAATCGAGCTGAGGTGTCTGTTGTTGTTTGTGGGGTTCGTACATTGCTCAGCCAATCCTGCTGAGCATACGGCTTTTTAACGAACACACTTCCTTATTTATAGCCTAGATCTGGTGATATTGGCTCAGGGCAAGCGCAGGAAATGATCCCGATAGAACTTCATCTCGTTGATGGAATCGCGGATATCCTCGAGGGCCAAATGCAAGGAGTCCTTTTTAAAACCCTCAGCGATCGTAGGCGCCCAACGGTAGGCCAACTCCTTCAAGGTGCTGACATCCAGATTCCGATAATGAAAATAGTCCTCCAGTTTCGGCATGGTCCTGGCCATGAATCTGCGATCCTGACAAATGCTGTTGCCACACATGGGCGAGGCGCCCGCCGGCACATACCGTTTGAGGAAGTCCAGGGTCTCCGCTTCGGCCGCGGCCTCATCCTGCCGGCTGTTCCTGACCCGTTCGATCAAACCGGAACCCCCATGCTGTTGTTGATTCCACTCATCCATGCCGTCGAGTATCTCATCGGGCTGGTGTATCGCGATGACCGGCCCTTCCGCGAGGATGTTCAGATTGGCGTCGGTGACGACCGTGGCGATCTCGATGATCTGGTCATTCACGGTATCCAGTCCGGTCATCTCCAAGTCGATCCATATCAGGTTGTTGGGGTCTTGAGGCATGTCTTATCCTTGTAATGTGCCGGGTTGATTGGCCCGCAGATTCTAGCAGGAAGCGTATGCAGACTGTATTCTTCTCATATCTGAATCTTCGAAAGGTTGAATGCTGAACACATGACCCTGTTTACTTTGTTGTTTCTGACCGCCCTGGCGGCAGGCACTCTATTGGAACTCTGGCTCTTGCAGCGGCATCTGCGCCATGTCGCTGCTCACAGAGATACGGTTCCCATGGATTTCGCTGACAAGATCAAGCTAAGCGACCACCAAAAAGCCGCTGACTACACCCACGCAAAAGGTGGAATCGCCAAACTGGAAATCAGCTTCAGCGCATTGTTGCTGTTGTTGTGGACCTTGGGGGGCGGTTTGGACCTGCTCAACCGGTTTTGGCTCGCGATGGAGCTGAGCCCCCTTCTCAGCGGTATCGCGATCATCTTTTCGGTTTTCTTCATCTCCAGCCTGTTGAGCCTGCCGTTGTCCATCTGGCGAACCTTCAAGATCGAGGCCGCATTCGGGTTCAACCGCACCTCGGTCAGTCAGTTCATCAAGGACCTTCTGACTGGGGCCCTGCTCGGTATTATGTTGGGCGGTCCTTTGTTATGGGTGATTCTTTGGTTGATGCATTCTGCGGGCCAATACTGGTGGTTTGCCGCCTGGGTGGTCTGGATGCTGTTTTCACTGGTGCTGACCTGGGCCTATCCCAGAATCATCGCCCCGCTGTTCAATCGCTTCACCCCATTGGAAGAGGGTGAGATGTTGCAGCGTATTCAAGGCCTGCTGAAACGCTGCGGTTTCACCAGCGACGGCATCTTTGTGATGGACGGCTCGAAACGCTCCAGTCACGGCAACGCCTATTTCACCGGGTTTGGCAACAATAAGCGGATTGTATTTTTCGACACCCTGCTCGACTCGCTCTCTCCGAATGAAATGGAAGCCGTATTGGCACATGAGCTTGGTCACTTCCGCCACAAACACATCTTCAAGCAGATGCTGTTGATGGCTGGCCTGTCACTCGCTGGATTGGCACTGCTCGGCTGGCTCTCTCAACAGATCTGGTTCTATCAGGGCCTGGGGGTCAGTCATCCCTCGGATGCCAATGCCCTGTTGCTATTCATCTTGGCGATGCCGGTGTTTACCCTTTTCTTTTCCCCGCTGGGCAGCTACCTGTCACGCCGACACGAGTTCGAAGCAGACGCCTATGCGGTATCCCATTCCAACGGAAGCCATTTGATCGGAGCCCTGGTCAAACTCTACCAGGATAACGCGAACACATTGACACCGGACCCGCTCTACTCCATGTTTCACGACAGCCACCCCCCGGCCCCGGTGCGTATTGCCCACATTTCACAACAATGCGGAGGATAGAGGAGTCAACATGCACAGCATAATGAAACTTTGCGGTCTTCTGGCCCTGGTCGGCATCGCCCACGGGCAAGCCGCTGAACTGAATCTGGCCAAAGGTAAAACCTTGACGGATCAGAATTGTATCCGCTGTCACGGCAGTGAGGTCTACACTCGGGAGAACCGGCGGGTCACCAGCCTGCCAGGTCTGCACAAACAGGTCCGCCGCTGCGAGCAGATGCTCGGTCTGACCTGGTTCGACGATGACATCAAAAACGTTGCCGGCCACCTGAACCATCAGTACTACAAATTCAGTCCTAAATAGGAGATGGCGAGACGCCATCTCACTCGACAGCAAAGGGCCAGAATCCGGGCGATTCAGGAGCAGCGCAGGCAGAAACTCGCCAAGCGGGCCGAACCGCTATACAACGCCAGTCCCGACGCACCGGCCAGGGAAGGTCGCGTGATCATCCGACACGGTGCGACCCTTGGCGTGGAATCCGTCGATGGCCACATCTACCAATGCCTGACACGTCAAAACATCGGCCATCCCGTCTGTGGTGACCGGGTCGTCTGGCAACAGATCGATCATACTACGGGGGTGGTCTCCGCCCTGTTACCCCGACGGAGCGTCTTAAGTCGACCAGACTATAGCGGTCACGACAAGCCCCTCGCAGCGAACATCAGTCAACTCGTGGTCGTACTGGCACCGCGCCCCGAACCCAGTGGATATTTGTTGGACCAGTACCTGGTCACTGCTGCGACAATCAAGGTCAGACCGCTGATTGCGATCAACAAGATCGATCTGTTGGTCGAGCCTGACAAGACCCGCTTCCTCGAGCGATTCAACCACTATCGGCAGATCGGTTATGCCTTGATCGAAGTGAGTGCCAAACAGGATCATGGTATGGATGAACTGGTCGAAAAACTCAAGCATGAAACCAACATCCTGGTCGGCCAGTCCGGGGTCGGTAAATCTTCCCTGATCAAGGCGCTGATACCGGACTTGAAAATAGTAACGGGCAAACTCTCTGAGGCCACCGGTCTGGGTCGTCACACCACATCCGCCGCCACCTGCTACCACCTGCCCCTGGGAGGCTACCTGATAGACTCACCAGGCGTGCGCAGCTTCCGCCTCTCACGGCTCTCAGTCACACTACTGGAACAGGGATTTCCAGAGCTTGGCGACTATCTCGGCCATTGTCGGTTTCACAACTGTTCGCATGAGCATGAACCGGGGTGTGCCGTCAGACAGGCCGAGGCGGATGGCAAGATACATCCCCAGCGCCTGGAGAACTTCCTGCAACTGAGGAAACGGATCCTGCCACCTTGATCATCGAACTCAAACTGTTGTTGTTGCTGTTGGCCGCCAATGGTGCACCGATCTTGACTCGCAAGCTGCTGGGGTCACACTTGAATTTTCCCCTGGACGGAGGCTTGAAATCCGCCAGTGGCAGGCGCTGGCTGGGACCGTCCAAGACCCTTCGAGGAGTCTTTGCCGGTATTCTGGCTACGCTCCTAATCGCCCCGTTGCTGGGATTCTCGTGGAAAATAGGAATTATTTTCGGCACGCTGGCCATGCTGGGTGATTTGTTTTCCAGCTTCATCAAACGTCGCCTGGGCCTTCCCCCCAGCAGTCAGGCCAAGGCACTGGATCATATTCCGGAGTCATTGTTCCCTTTGATTTATTGCACATACGGTCTGAGTTTGACCTGGCAATCGCTGGTGTTTACGGTTTTGGCTTTCTGGATATCAGGAACAGTGCTGTCTCGCCTGTTGTTCAAAATCGGTATCCGTCGCCACCCCTACTGAGCACAGGGCGCTCTCAGGCCCGTTTTTTGACACTTCTGCATTTGAAACAACGCGCCGTCAGAAAAGGCCGTCGTCGATCCATTCTGCGTCGTTCTGCCGGCAATAATTCAAGGTCCGCATGCAGGCGGCGACGGTCTTTATAGGTAGACCGTTTAATATAGGGCCTGACTTCGACACGATTCCCAAGCAATTGAGCACCGTTGAGTCTTTCCAACAGTGCCTGACAGGTCTTATCGGGCGTGACAGATATCAAGCCATGATACTCGACAGTCTTTTCCCGCTTGTCTTCCAAACGCAAGATTTCGCATTTCTCAAGGGTGAAGCTTTTGACAAAGGGTATGAATCTTCCCAGTTGGCCTCTTGAGGATGCTATAAAGTCTGCGATCTCCTTTCTTGTTGAATATCTTGGTATATCCTTGATAAACAATAACATTGAGAAATTCCAATGGTGAT
>JASJBU010000042.1 GCA_030066355.1 Gammaproteobacteria bacterium
GATGGTAAAACTATTGTGAATCTGGGAGATTCAATTTTTCTAAAGGAATGGACAGGATTAAGACCGGATGTACTGATGCTGCCTATTGGTGGACTGGGTGATAATACGTGGACAATGGATGTGGCCGATGCAGTTGAAGCAGTGAAACTCATAGCACCTAAAAAGGTGATTCCGTGCCACTATAACATTCCATTTTTGTGGATAAAGAATATCGCCCCAGCAGACGATCAAGTGTTCAAGCGTGAAGTGGAGAAGCTAGGTATCGAATGCAACATCATGCAGCATGGTGATGAGATTGAAATATAATGCCTGACGAATCATTCAAGTTCGCCCGCATAAAGCGCGGGCTGGAACCTCGCTAATCGCTCGGCCACTCAATTGAAAGTTACGCGCACCCAGGATTGAGAATATGATCACTTTTATCGGAATTGTCGTCATTGCAGTAGGTTTACTTGTTTGGATAGGTCAAAGCCTAAGCTTTCTGGCGCCTGACATCGCAACCAGGATTGGTTTGAATAGTCCAGAACAGGAAATGGATGAATCCCTGTATATTATTGAAACCAAGGCGAATGGCCTTAGCGACATGCTGCTTACTTGGCTCTTCCCACTTTCAGGTCTGCTAATGATCTTAGGTCATAAAGCATGGCCATTTATCGCACTGGTAGGAAGTGGTATTTACATCTACTTTGCACTACTGACAATCTTCACTCGTGTTTTTCTAAAAAAGCAAGGTAAGGATGTAGGCAGTCCTTCCTCAGAAAAAGTTGCATATGTTTTTAGCGCAATCTGGATTTTATCTGCAATAACAATGATTGTTCTGGCAACTCAGAAATTAGCCTTTTAAATAAGGCCAAACCATGAATCGCATAACAATTCGCGACCTTCCTCTCGGTCGGCCGCATAGCTCGGTGTTATACTGTGAAGGTCCGCTGTTGACCGAATTCAGTTGCTAGACTTTGGAAATCTTAGTCCCGGTTATGGCTGTCAAGAAACAATAGGAGTGGAGAAGCTATGTGGCCACACAGGACTGGCGCACCCTTTGAATGGATGTTGCAGAGAAACTTCCGCCCTGACTTACAAAAGGGATCAAAATTCGCCTTGGTGTGCGCCGATTCGGTGACTCGAGTGACTTCAAATGAGTCCAACAACGCGTCTATGGGTCGGTTGACGGCCACCTGACATCCAGTGGATACTTTGGGTAACTGAGAAAAGGGCGTTTACTATAGACATGTACTCGGCCAGCAACGATTGAACCTATCTTTATCCGAGAAGGGGACGAGCGACAGGATCTGGCCAACGGAGGATCGAGATGAGGCTTTCCAGCCTGGTGGACAGGAAGAATATCGTACTGGGGCTGAAGGCGCGCAATCTGCAAGAAGCCACTCGCGAAATCCTCGATAGAGCCGCGGCATTCTCGCCCGGTCTGCCGCTGCACGAGGTCCACGAGGCGGTGATGATGCGCGAGGCGCTGTCCAGCACCGCCCTGGGAGTCGGCATAGCGCTCCCACACGCCCGTATCCCCGATCTCGAGGGCTTCACCGTCCTGGTTGGGATTCCAGAGAACGACCTCACAGACAAGGGCATTGACGGACGACCGGTTGGAGCGGTGTTCCTGTTGCTGACCAACGACCACCTCAACACGTTACTACTGCAGGCCTTGGCAGCTCTCAGCCAACTGATGCAGCAAGACCGGTTCGTAGACCGGCTGCGTGAGGCCGGTACCGTCGAATTGGTCTGGAACGAGATCCACGGCAGCAATGTCGATGTCCGCAAAAAACTCGAGGCCCGCGACCTGATGACGAGCGCCTTCGTCCAAGCCAGCGCCGACATGACTCTGCACCAGCTTCTCGACCTGATGTTCGAGAACGGGATCGATGACGCCGTCGTACTCAACTCCGAGCACCATATACTGGGGACCGTCACTTCCCGCGAGATCATCGGGGCAGGCTTCCCTGACTACATGTCTTCGATGGACAGTATAGGGTTTTTGAAAGAATACGAATCGTTCGAGGAGTTCTTTAAAAAGGAGAACAAGATCGTCGTCGCCGAATTCATGAACAAGGAAGCCATTATCGTCGAGGCCAGTGATCCCCTGATTCAGGTCGTCTTCCGGATGTTCCTAGAGAAGGAGCGAATCGCCTTTGTTCAGGAGGACGAGGTGTTCGTCGGGGTCATCGATCGTAACGACATCATTAATCACATCCTGCGGGCATAGCCGGCGTCCAGTGGGGCCAAGGCTTGGTCTTGTCTATCGGGTCATCGCCACACACCTGATTAAAAACGAGCCTCGCGACCGAAGCGGACTTTGTGAATTAACTCATACAACTTCTGATGTTTGGCAAAAAGCGGCACTGACTCGAGTGGAGGGACGGTGATGGTGCAGTCTTACTGACCGGCTTCTAATAATAGCGCTCTCTTGGCACAGATCATACCCAAACACTCTAGGTAGGACTGTCTGACTCGTGTTTATAAAGAATGAGGCGATGGAATGCAGTGAGGTGCATACGATGCATAAGATAGGGGGAAACGAAATACAGTATCACATTTTCCCGTCTAGTGTTATCGGGATGCCAGAAGTGTCTTGCCGTATGTGATCTTGAGAAAGGCCAAGTCTCCCGTAAGGTCCTTAAATTTTTCCTTAGCTGTCACAAGGTTCTGTTGAGCCTCAATATGTTGCTGCTTTCTGCGCGCGGCATAAATCAAACCTCCTGGTATTAACACGGTAATGAGGATATCTCCAGTCCCAAAACGAGTATTTTCCACCGCTTCAGCATACTGATTCTTATGTTGCATCAGGTCAGAGCGGTATTGCTGCACTTGGCTTAACAGATCAATGGATTCTAATACTGACAAATTAACCATCAATCCATCACCCTGACTGATATAAAGTGATCCATCTTGTGCAGTATATATCTCGGCACTATCAGCATGAGCAGTATAGGCAGACAGGGCAAAAAGCAACACGGCAACACGGAAAATACGGGTCATTAAACGCCTCAGATTTTTAATCACAATAACCTTTCATTTTCGTATATTTAATTATTGAAAATCATTGATCAATATCATTGCAATTATTTGATGGAATCTATCCATACCGTACCGGTTTGTTACATGACTACATTCCTTAGGATCTGCGTCCCGCCCTTGGCCAAGTTACGCATCCGATTTTCACGTGGTTGAGAAGTTGGGTGGGTTCTAACAGTCTTATCTCCAGGGTGCGTCCACACCATACAGCAAATAGTTTTAAGTGCATGACCTGATTGGTCACATGCTAGCCAGGACCAGATGTAAGTGGTTTAAAAAGTGGCTCCGTTAGCCAATTCTTATCTTCCGAGAGAAGCTTAAATGTGAACTGTCTGGGCCTGACTCATTCCGGCCATTTACAGGTTAACTATCAATCGCCCATCCCAGACATTAGATTTTATGCCATGGGTACTTCTTCCCAATAGGTAGGCTCAGCGAGAATCACCAAGGATAATCGACATTGGTCAACAAATGCATAAAAAAGCCCTATTTCGCTTGACGCTTAGTCATACCAAATACTGAGACGGAGGACTTGTATCTGATATGGATGACCGAATTCATGGCGCATCCCTTGCAAACACGCCGACAATCATTTCTACTTTGCCTCAACGAGAATAAAACTACTAACGAATAACCCGACGGTCAAATCGCCACGGAATAGATGTAGCACTGGCTGGATCAGACGAAGGGAAACGACGTTCGGATTGACTCTAACAACATCCAATCCAACCGACTCATCGTCACACGACCGAGGTAAAAAAATAGCTGCCGGAGGAGGACCCCAGCGTTGGTTTTCAAACGCCAGGTTGGGACTGCATTTGATACCCCAAATCCATCTATTGCGATGGCTAAAAGGCAATCTGCCTTCATGACGTCCTTTGTCCTTGACGACCTGTTTTTGAGTACCCCAGGTTCCTTCTGAGCTGAAGTGTCAACCGTACTACCGGCGAAGTACGGCCACTAACAACATAACGAATAGGGTCGGATCATGGGTTACTTATTTCGCCGTTCATTACTCCTTTGTCTCCTGTTGGGTCTGTTGTTGCCAGGGGCAACGCTCCAGGCCGACCCTAACACTCTGGAATCCTTGATCGAGGCCGGAGGTAAATACGTCGGTGTAGAGTCCTGTCTGCAGTGCCATGAAAGTCAACATACACAGATCATTCAGGAATCCCATGGCCAGGCAGCCGATGTAAGAACACCCTTTGCCATGAATGGCTGTGAGTCCTGCCATGGACCTGGCGAGAAGCACGTCATCAACTATGCAGCAGCCGACGGTAAAGACCCAGCAACCATCGAGAGTGGATTGGTCGCATTTTCCGGTGTCAAGGCGTCGCCAGTGGAAGCGCAAAACAGCATGTGTCTGCAGTGCCATCAGGGGGGATCGTTGATCCCCTGGCACGACAGTCTGCATGATACGGCACAGGTCTCCTGCAGCGGTTGCCACACCATGCACAAGCCGAGCAAGGTCATGGACCGATCCACCGAGGCGGAGGTCTGTTACTCATGCCATAAGAAGACCCGATCCCAATCCTACCAGATGTCTTCCCATGCGATGCGTGAAGGCAAGCTGGTGTGCAGCGACTGCCACGCCTCTCATGGCTCCAACGGGCCCTTCATGCTCAAACAGACGAGTCTTAACGAGAACTGTTACGAGTGCCACGCGGAGAAGCGCGGCCCCTTCCTGTGGGAACACTATCCCGTCACCGAAGACTGTAGCCTGTGCCATCGGACCCATGGTTCCAACCACCCCTATCTGTTGACCAAACAGGGACCACAGCTCTGCCAACAGTGCCATGCCAAGATCCGTCCGGACGGCAGCGGCCATGTGCGCATCTTCCTCGACTATGGGGATCTCAGCGATCCCAAGCGGCAGCGCATGGTGGTGGGTCGAAACTGTTCGAATTGCCACAAGGCGCATGGCTCGAACCATCCGTCTGGCGTCAACCAGCTCAGATAGGCCGGGAGGTAACAATGAACAACGTAAGAACAAATCGAATGGCGGGTTTGATGCTGGCAATGGGCATGGTGTCCTGCAACCTGGTCGCTGAAGAGACCACCAAAAAGGCCGAAGCGGTCAAGGCGGAGCCCTCGGTCAACGAGATCGAAGTGGGTTTCAGCTATCTATCGGATGACGCCTACCGATTCGGGCGATTCAACGGTATGACGGATGATGGTGCCTACATCATCGGTGATGTACGCGCCAAAGCACATACGGAAAACGGAGATTTTTGGCGCCTGCGGGGCACCAATCTGGGATTGGATTCACAATACCTGATGTTTCAGGCCGGTACCCAGGGGGCGCACTCCCTGAGCCTGGAATACGATCAGCTCCCCGATTACGAAAACGATACCGGGGTAACCCCGTTTCTGGGCGCTGGCGGCACCCATCTGCGCTTGCCCGCGGGTTATGACCCCGACACGGCTGTATTCGATATCAGTGACCCGAAGAACTTCACCAGTGAGTTGCCCGCGGACCTGGACAGGTTTCTCCTGCCTTTCGATCAGGAAACCGAGCGCAAACGGCTGAAACTCGGAGCCAGGCTCTTCTTCAAGAGCCGCTGGGAACTGGACGGTTCCTTCCAACAGGAAACCAAGCGAGGCACTGACTGGATAGGCAGCAGCATGGGTCCCGCCGAAGAGGAAGCCATCATGCTGAAAACCACGGGTGCGTTGCTGCCTGAACCCGTTGATTTTGAAACGAACAAGATGCATGCGGCCCTGCGTTATCATGGTAAACAGACTCAGTGGGACTTTAGCTATCGAGGCTCCCTGTTCTCCAACAAGGACGACTCCCTGACCTGGCAGGACCCCTTCGATCTCGATCGAACCGGCCGCCTGGCCCTGGAGCCGGACAACCAGATGCATCAGCTCTCCGCCGCGGTGGGCCACACCCTCTCCGCTACCAACCGCTTGACCGGGTTACTGTCCGTTTCTCGATTGACCCAGGACGACGACTTTCTACCCTTCAACACCAGTACTAGCGTGGACGATCTGCCGCGCCGCTCCCTTGACGGCGAGGTCTGGCTCTACAAAGGTCAAGTGAAACTGACCTCCCGTCCCATGCCCAAGCTACGGCTGAGCGCCAAATACGACTACGATGAAAGGGACAACAACACCCCAACTGCGACCTACTACTACTATATCGCCGACGGTATTCCAGGTGAGCTTCCCAACAAGGCCTGGCCGAAGGATAACGATCCCCTGAGCTACCAACGCCACCAGTTCAATCTGAGCGCAAACTATCGTTTCAACACCAAAATGGGCCTGCGCGGCGGTTATAAGTATCAGCAGATTGACCGCGACTCCGAGGACCAGGAGCGGGAGACGACCCGGGAACAGAGCCTGACGCTCAAATGGAGTCTGCGCGCGCTGGAGGAACTGGAAGTGGATGTATACGGTGAACATACCCGACGTCGCGGCAGTACCTACGAGACACGGCGGGACGAAAACCCGGCGATGCGCACCTTCTACCTGGCGGATGTAGACCGAAACAAATTGGGCGCGTCGTTTTATTACATGCCCACCAGCCGACTCAGCCTGGGATTGACCGGCGAGTACCTGGATGACGATTATACCGACTCAGCCCTGGGACTCACCGAGGCCGAGCAAGTCTCCCTGCTGTTGGATGCGTCTTACCAGATCAGCGAGCGGATCTCGAGCCACGCCTTCTACACTCACGAGGCGTTCAAATCCTCCAATGCGGGGGCGCAGGACAAGTTTCTGACAACCCCGGACTGGAGTGCGGAGCTCGAGGATACGATCGATAGTGCAGGCCTTGGATTCAACTTCAATCAGTTCCTCGATAGGTGGGATCTGGGCGCCGACCTGGTTTACACTCGCAGCCGAGGCAAGATACACATGATCAACAACACCATCAACCCCAGCAGTGGGGACAGCATTGCGGATCCTGACGACCCCACCCAGCAGTTCCCTGACCTGGAGACCTCACTGACCAGCCTGCAACTGTGGACCCGCTACCGCTACAGCGACACTATCTCCTATCGCTTCAGTTACTGGTATGAAGATTTCAGCTCGGAAGACTGGACAGTAGACGACCTCGAAGCCGACTCGGTCGATCATCTGCTGCTGCTCGGGGAAGACAGACTCGACTATACCCAGCATGTGGTCGGGCTGTCCGTTAATGTCCGCTTTTGACGCAAAGGAGACACTCATCACTAAGACACAACCGCCTGCGGACGCCTGAGGAAACAGGTGGACAGTGCAATTTCAGTCGGATCTTGGCTAAGTAGGGCTGATAGGATACTCGGATGCAGACAGCAAAGCCGAGCAAAACGGCGCGTAAGGTCGCCCTGAATATCGTAACACTGGGTACAAAGCGCGGCATGGAGAAAGTCCTTCCATCCGGCATCGTTGATGCGACAGCGAAGCTGCTCGTTGAGTCAGGTGCAGTTGGTCGAAAAGCCGTGCGTTTCTCTCGTTCGCGGATAGCTGTTGGTATCTACCTCGCGTTCGATTGGATGATGCCCGGGCAATTTGAGGCGTTTGCCCACAGGAAGGCATTCTGTGAACGGCAAGTACGCAAAGGCATTGAAGCCGGAGCCAGCCAAGTCCTCGTGTTGGGTGCGGGATACGATACGCTCGGTTGGCGGTTGGCACCGGCGTTTGCCAAGGTGCACTTCTTCGAAATCGATCATCCAGCGACCGCCCGCCTCAAAGCAAAAGGAATCGAGGCAATGGGACTGCCGACCAACCTCCATCTGCTAGCGGAAGATCTTGACGAGCGGCGACTCGTGGATGTCCTGCATGCCAACGCAACGTGGAACCCGATCGCCCCAACCGTTATTGTCGCTGAAGGCCTGCTGATGTATCTACCTCCGGACGCTGTCGGTGTGTTGTTTGAACAGTGTGCAGCAGCCACTGGAGCCGGCAGTCGCATGGCCTTTACCTATATTGGTTCCAGGTCGAACGGGAGGCCCGACGCAGGTCCCTGGACATGGCTGATTCTATGGCTGCTGAAGATCGGCGGCGAACCATGGTTGTGGAGTATATCTGCTGAGGAAATTCTCCTGTTTCTCAATGAGCACGGCTGGACGATCGCCAAAGACCAGACGGAATTGATCGACAAGTGCGGGATAGAGTTCCATGGAATCGCCATAAAGTGAAAATGCCCGACAAATCACCGCAACGGACGCTTAAAAGCAGCAACGGTTTTATTCATGGGATCAAGCAGCAGGGTAATATACAAGCCACCAATTCCACACAGGTAACCATGAAGGCGATCACCTACGAGCGCTACGGCCCACCCGAGGTCATGCGCGTTGCAGAGGTGCCCCGGCCCGAGCCTGCCAGTGGCGAAGTACTCATCCGAGTCCATGCCGCCGAGGCAACGAAGGCAGATTGCGAATTGCGCGCATTTCGCTTCGCCGTAAACTGGTTCTGGTTGCCACTCCGGCTGGCAATGGGCATATTCCGGCCACGCAAGAAGATTCTCGGTACCTATTTCGCTGGAGAAGTCGTCGAGCTTGGCGCAGGCGTCACGCGGTTTTCGGTCGGTGACAAAGTCTACGGCGGGCTGGGACTCCAAATGGGGGCTTATGGGGAGTACGTCACGGTATCCGAAGACAGTAAGATTGTCGCCAAACCCGTCAACATGTCCTTCCCGGAAGCTGCTGCTGTGCCCTTGGGCGGTCTCAACGCCCTGCATTTCCTGCGCCTGCTCGAAGTCCAACCCGGGGAGTCGGTGCTGATCAATGGTGCCGGGGGCAGCATCGGCTTGCACGGCGTGCAGATTGCCCAGGTCATGGGTGCCGAGGTCACGGCGGTCGACAAGGCAACCAAAGAAGCCCTTATCCGCCGCATGGGCGCTGACCACTTTATCGACTACGCAAAGCAACGACTCGTCGATGCTGGGTGTAAATTCGATGTCGTCTTTGACATGGTGCCCAACAGCAGCTTCGGCGACTGCATGCAAGTGCTTAAGAACAATGGCCGCTACTGTACCGGAAACCCGCGACTCTCAGTGATGTTGCGTTGCCTTTGGGTGACCCGCTTCAGCGGCAAGACGGCCCACTTCGCGTTTGCACGCGAAAGTCTTGATGAACTCCTGGTACTCAAGGCCATGGTCGAGGCTGGGGAGATTCGTTCAATCGTTGATGAAATCCTACCCATGGAGCATGTTGCCGAGGCTCACCGCCGGGTGGAAGACGAGAGCCGACTCGGCGCCCTTGTTATCTCTATCCTATAGAGACAGGCGTTCCGGTTCAACGTCACTCATGTTGAAGACACGCATGTTTACAGGCCATTGAACCTGTTATCGACGATTGCGCTTCGATGACGGCCTCTTACAGGGTAACAACGTGCCAGGGCCGTAGATCTTTGCCCATTGCATCGCTTCCTTGAATGACTGCGATATGCTGCAGTCAGAATG
>JASJBU010000043.1 GCA_030066355.1 Gammaproteobacteria bacterium
CAATGAACGCCCGTGCTTTGACTCAGGGGGCGGATATACTGTTCGGCGCCGACGAGTACAGCCCTGGATCCGCAACAGGCAGGCGATTGTTGGCGCATGAGTTGACGCATGTGGTACAGCAGGGCGCGGCAGCTCGGCACCGACCGCAGCCTTTCAATGGATCGGCGCATGTGGTCAAGCAGACTGCAGAAGGCGACTGGATTCAGGGTGCCTGGTTTAAGATCGGCAAACAGCGCATCGATGTCAACTATGACGATGTCATTTTGACGCCGGTGGGGGACTTCGTCTCGAAGGTCGAGTCTTTATACATGAGCTGGACCGGTGCAGCGAATGCAAACGCGATCCACGCCAAGCTTGCAGCCTTACCGGCCCGCCAACAACAGTGGGTCATGCTGGGTCTCGATCTGCTCAAGGACAATACTGAAAGACCAGCGCACGATAGTCTGAACCGCAAAGTGGCGGTGCAGCGACTGATCGAGCGGGCACCCAATACCAGCACCTCGCTTGCCAGCCCGTTGCCCGAGATGGAGAAGGAGGTGCTGCAGGTGAGTGGTTGGCTGGAGGTTGCACTCGCGGCGCCATTGAAGGCGCCAACCGGTCAGGATATGAAGGATGTGAAGGCGGCGTTTTTTCCACCCACCAGTGCGGGTTCGACCCATACCTCGGTAAGCCATCTTGACAAGGCAAAGTTGAAGTCGCGTCTTACCCCGGCTCTGAAGCACTTTATCAAGAAGATCGATCCGCGGGCCAGCCCGTCGGTCGGCACCCGATCGCTACCGACCCTCAAAAAGCTCGGTGACAAGGTGCTCGACGAGGCCAAGACGTTTTTCTCACCCTACTCGCACAGTGCCCGCAGCAGTGTGTTCTCGCCGGTTCATGCGTCTTTCAAGATCTCGAAGAATATTCATTCGACAACCTCGGGCATCGACAGGGATCTGCGTGTCTCTTACTTGGATAATCGTGGACAGATCGTCGGTAATCGTCGCAAACCACCCAATGCTCTGTTCATTGACAAAGATATCTTCTTTGATGCCGCATACAATCACAGTGTCGCGAGTGATAGGGCGGAGCTGGAGAAGATTGCCCAGGATGTGGAAAAGGAAGCGACTATCAGGCCAATCGTCAATGCATTGATAGCATTTACTGGCCGTCAGAGCGGTCGTGTGGAACAAGCCGAGATCTGGTTGCCTTTGACCTACCGCAAGTCACGCTACCCAACAGAGTGCAAGGCTCGTTGGAGAGTGATCAAAACTTTGAGCCACGAGGTATTGCATGCGCTCTCCCACCCCAATTTCTCGAAACAAAAGGTGGGTCTGGGGCAGATCATCAGTGAGGGCTTTACCGAGGCCCTGGGGGTGCAACTCTACAACGACCATATCGTTCCCAAGTCAAAGAAGGAGGCTGGCTTCAAGAGCACCCTTGAACAGGGTCTAGGTTCGGCTCCCTGCGGTGATCCGCCAAAGGCAGAGATCGGCTATAAACCTGCCGGGCCCGCTGCCGAGAGCATCCGTGAGAAAGTCAAGGACAAGAACTTCCGTGCGGCCTATTTTCTCGGTGCAGTGGATAAGGTCGGGCTCTAGAAAAATAAGCCGTTCGCTGTAAACCTACCTTATCCCTCTGTGATTGGTGTTCTTTTATTGAGTATGGGAATAGTACAAAGGGTAACCACACCATGCAGAATCTGCCCTCGTGAGTGCAGGATGAAATCTTCCAGGGCGGTCTGCATGTCAGTGTTTCAATGTTCGCACTTATCCATTTTTTCTTTGGCGCTGGGTTGTACGGAGAGCAGAAAGGTCGACTTCAAGATCAGTGGGGCGAAAAGCACATGAGTCACAGGCCAGCGAATAACACTATGTGCTGCATATAATTGACCAGAGCTTTTGTAAGTTTTGGATTCTTATTCAGCCAGAATCCTGTCTGCCTCTCCGGCTTGTAGTCCGAACTCTGCCTCGATCATCCTGTTCCAGGCATCACGCTTGAAAACACGTTCATCCGGGACTCGTCTGTGAACCAGATTATAGTGGCATTCGATGCAGGTTTTGTCTTTCGCGTCTTCTGTATGGATGAGATTGGTATCCGGCCTTGTGCCGAAAATGGCCTGTTTGACATGGCAGCGCTTGCAGGTGGCGGAGTCCCTTTTCTTAAACCATTTGCGTGCCGCGAAGGCCGCCTCCGGTGCGTGCAGGGCATTGACCACCGGGTCGTCGTAATCGGGACCGAATATCTGGTTGATGACATCCTTACCACCGATGAAATGATCCCAGGTGGCGGCAAATACCCCTTCGGATACATGACAGTCTCCACAACTCGCCCGTACCCCGGAAGAGGGTCTATAGTGGGCCGATTGGCGGTAAGGCTCCGCGACGATCTCCATGGAATGGCAGGTGGTGCAGAACTCTTCGGTACTGGTGTAGTGATCGAACTCGATCAGGAATAAGACAAAACCAATGCCCGCCAAACCGCCGATCAGCAGTGCAAACAGCACATGCCGGGTGATGAATAGGGGTAGCTTGAACTTAATCATGGCTGGTCCTGCCTATACCATAACCAAGGATCGGATTGGTTATGCTGGCGTCTTTCAGCCATTTATGGTGTTCGAGGCTGCCAACATGTTCATCGATCAGGCTGTTCGCCCTGTCTTCTCCCGCCACTTTTCGTACGGCAGGCAGAAACTCGTTGTAGAAATTATGCGCTACCCGATGCATGCCTTCCCACCAGGTCAGGTTAGGGCTCATCATCGCTGCACCGTGGCGTGCCTTGGTGGCCTCGTCGTGCCAAAGTCGCCAGTAGATCGATTCGAGCGGTTCATCGAATGGGGCAGGAGTCAGAAGGTCCTCAGCATAGAGAGTCTGCATGATTGCCTGAGCAGGTTTGCCATACTTCTCATTGTACAGCTCTACCAGATTATCAAACTGTTTCATGAAATCGTTGACGAAGTTTTTGTTGTGACACTCAAGGCAGACCTTGCTCATGATCTGTCTGCGTCGCTTGGGTGTGGCAACCGCCTTGACCTTACCCATTTCACCGGTCACCTTGCTGATTTCAGTGCCGCGACGGGGTGCAGTCTGGGAGGCTGGCAGGTTGCGACGATCATTATCTTCAAAGATGACTAAGTGCTGCTTTTCCGAGACAGGACCGTTGAGACCCCATGCGTTCCGCATACCGACGTCATGGCTGGGCTTGATGCCCGGTGAAGCCCCCATATGGCAGGTCACGCAGGTCGGTGCCGCGGAATAGTCTTTGCCGAGCACCCATGTGTCGCTGCTGAGGTTCATCTTGTCCCGATTGGCGTTAAACATCGCGCCGTGCTTGGAACTCCAATACACCTTATCGTCAGGTGAATCAGGGCCTGTGTGACACCAGGTACAGGCACTGGGATCGCGGGCCTGTGCCTTGGAGAAACTGTGTCGGGTATGACATGCTGAGCATGAACCCCGGGAACCATCGGGATTGACGCGGCCGATACCGGTATTGGGCCAGGTTTCCGGGGAGAGGGTGCCGTCACCGCGTACTTCGACGACCGATCCATGGCAGGAGGCGCAACCCGCGGACTGCATCTCCTTGCCACTTGGATCATCCGACTGGCCTGGCAAGTGATCCTTGATCACCGCAATGGCCTTGGAGTGGACTGAGGCTTCCGTTTCCTGATACTCCTTGGTATGGCACCGCCCGCAATCTTTGGGTGAGACAATCGTGGCAATGATGCTGCCTTCGTGTTCTATTGCGTCATTGTCATCCTGCTCCGCCAAATGGCAGTCGAGGCAATTCACGCCAGCCTCGCCGTGAGCGCTGTTCTTCCATGCATGGGTGAGACCGGCAGAGGCCTTTTTGTGGCAGCTGATACAGGCTTCACCCTCTTTCAAACCCCAGTTACTGGGGTCCAGGGTGACTTTTTCCGCAAAGGAATTGGCAACGAAGGATGACCAGAGTGGAATGATCAGGCAGATAAAGAGAAATTGTCTACTGTGTGAATGATTGACCGTCATGAATCCTCTCCGTTTTCTTCTTACTTCTTTCGTCCCTATAAAGAAACATGAATCATTGATGATGTCTGCCGCCACCGATTTAGTGAGGTGCGTCATCGAAACGCATGCATTGAAACTAGGTTCTCTGATCGAGGGCTGTGTGGCAATGTATGGCTTAAATGCTAAGCGTGCCCCTTTTCATACAGAAATTCAATATCGAATTGTATCCAGACGAAGGGAGAGATTTATCACTCTGACCTCACCTCCAAGATTGACGTAACCAGGGTTGTCTCGGTTCTCTCCCTAACATTACTGACAGGTTTGTTTTTCACTGGTTCGGTGCTTTTTTTATGAAAGTGACTGACCCTGATGCATTAATCATGAAATAATAAAATACTGATTTACAGGCAAATTTTGTTAGTGTTTTCCCTAATAGACAGAATGTGTGGTTTTCCCGAGAATCGTGCAGGCAAAACTTTTCTAAACAGAGGGTGGGTAATGAAGAACAAGATAAACAAGGGTGTTCTATTAGGTTTACTCGTGGGATGGGTTGGTGTCTTTACGACTGCTGCAGCCACTCCTTTACACCATATATCGGCCGAAACCTGTAAAAGCTGCCATAAAGAGATCTATAAGCAGTGGAAGCAGTCGATGCATGCCAACAGTTCGGCCATGAAAGACCCAATTCATGCAACCTTCTATAAAAAGGTGGTGGGGGATCCCACGAAAGAGGGTGTAAAGCACAAGGCGTCGGGAAAATATCCTGTCTGCCTGCAGTGCCATGCGCCCAATGCTGCAAAAGACAAGACCACCAAGCTGGATGCCATGGCAGCTTATTCCGAGGGTGTGAACTGCATTGTCTGCCACACACTGAAGAAATATAAAGGCATACAGAAGCCTGATGGGAAGTTGCAGTTGGGCCTGAAGGCCTACGAATGGTCTAAAGACGCCGCACAAGGTCCAGGTAGGCATTCTAATGTGGGCCTGCAGAAACTGGCGGCTGCGGGTGACGTATTCGGCGGTGGCGCTATGGAGGATGACAGCAAACCCAATCCTCATCTGGGTGAGCCGGTGACCATGGATGGCAAAGAGATACCCTCAATCCCGATGGAGAGCAATCCCAAGTTGATGAAGACCTCCGATGCCTGCATGGGCTGTCATGATCAGCGTAACAATCCCCATGGTGTACCTTTATGTCAGACGGGTAATGAGTACATGTTGAGCGATTCCCGGGTCAATTGCCTGTCATGCCACATGCCCATCAATGACGGACTGGCCGACCATACCATGGGCGGTGGGCATAACAATAGCATTCTGCAACGCTCTGTAGTGTTCGATGTTTCAACCAAGAAGGTGGACAATAAGGTTCTCACGACTGTCTACCTGAAAAACCCTCAACCCCACAGCCTACCCACCGGTGCACCGTTCAGAAATATATACATGAAACTGGCTGCCTATGACGCTGAAGGCAACAAGATATGGGAAAATGCTGAGGGTCATCCAGGCAAGAAAGATCCCCAGGCATATTTCGTGTATGCGCTGGCTGATGAAAAAGGCAATCCCGCTATGCCACCGACAGCCAAACAATTGGGTAAAGATACTCGCCTGAAACCACATGAAGAGCGTACCCTCGTTTATGAGATTCCCGCTAAAGGCGTCAAGCTCGTCCGGGGTGAGCTGTATTACAATCTGCTGTGGCCGGTTTTGAATGAAAAATTCAAACACTTGCCAGAGGACTTGAAGGCACCTCAGTTGATTGCTGCAGCAGAGAGCAGCATCTAGCAATAACAACAATATCCCGTCCAGGCCGTATTTTAGGCAATGGATAAACAAAGGTGGGTATCAGGATCATGATGATCCTGATACCCACTTCAGTGATCTTCAGATACTAAGCGGTAAATAGCAGTTTTGCCCTGCAGCATTTGGAGGGAACCTGACAAACAAAATAAGTAAATGGGGAGTACGTTATGTTTTTCTTCAAGAACATGCGGGGAAGAGGGAAGGGCAGTCTTTTTCCGCTTCTCGCTATCTTTGCAGGTCTCAGTACAGCTAATGCAGAGACTACAACAGCAGACAAGACGTCCACTTCGACGGCCGATCACACAAAATTCGAAGAACTGCAACAAACCTTCGAGACTGCACCCGATGTGACCAAGGCCTGTCTCACTTGCCACACCGAAGCCAGTAAACAGATCCACAAGACCACCCATTGGAACTGGAAGATCACCCATCCGGATACCGGGCAGTTACTGGGTAAGAAAAAGGTCGTCAACAGTTTCTGTGGGTCGATTGTCACCAACTACGCACGCTGCACGAGCTGCCACATTGGGTATGGCTGGAAGGACGATAGTTTCGATTTTACTTCGCAAGAGAATGTCGATTGCCTGGTTTGCCATGACACGACCGATACTTACAAGAAATATCCCACCGATGCGGGGCATCCACCTTATGTCGACAAGGTCTTTCCGCCAAAAAAAGGCAAAAAGCTTTTCAAGGCACCGGATCTATCCTATGTCGCTCAGAATGTGGGGAAACCCCGTCGTGAAAACTGCGGTGTGTGCCACTTCTATGGCGGTGGTGGTGATGGTGTGAAACACGGTGATCTCGATTCGTCGATGACCAACCCGACAAAGGCATTAGACGTTCACCTGGGTACCGATGGTCTCAATTTCGTTTGCACCGAGTGCCACACCACTGACGGCCATGATATCAAGGGTAGTCATTACATCTCTAAGGGCAAAGACACCCAGGGCATCGATATTCCGGGCAGAACCGACGAGAGTCGGGCCTCCTGTGAATCCTGTCATGGTCTGAAACCGCATCCGGAGACTGTCAACGACAAGCTCAATGACCATGCCAACAAGGTGGCATGTCAGACCTGTCACATCCCGTATTACGCAAGAGGTGGCGTACCCTCAAAGACCTGGTGGGACTGGTCAACAGCAGGGCAGAAAAAACCCGATGGAAAACACATCAAGAAGAAGGATGATAACGGTTATGTGACCTATGTGACCAAGAAGGGAAGCTTCGAGTGGGGTGAAAACTTAGTGCCCGAATACGCCTGGCTGGCAGGAGATATCCGCTACAGAGAATTGGATGAACAATTCGATCCTAACGAGGTACTGCAGATCAATGATTTCAAAGGCGCTTACGATGACCCGGATGCCAGGATCTGGCCGTTCAAGGTAATGCGCGGTAAACAGCCCTATGACGCGGGCAACAACACCTTGGTCATCAGCCATCTGTTCGGCAAGGACAGTGAGGCCTATTGGAAGTCGTTCGACTGGAATCGTGCCATTACCGCTGCCATGGACGCGGCCGGTGCGGAGTATACCGGTCAGCATGGTTTCATCGAGACGACCATGCACTGGCCGCTCTCCCACATGGTGGCCCCCAAGGAAGAGGCATTGGCCTGTGACGACTGCCACAGTAGAAATGGACGTCTACAGGAACTGACCGGCTTCTATTTGCCGGGGCGTGACAAGAACGATTTACTCGATCTGATCGGATGGATCGCAGTATTGGGATCCATTGGCGGTCTTTCCCTCCATGGTCTGAGTCGCATTGTATTTAGAAACCGGAGGAAAAGCTGATGGCTAGGGTACAGATGTATACAAGGTTCGAGCGCCTCTGGCACTGGTCGCAGGCTATCCTGGTTATCTCCATGCTGATAACCGGCTTCGAAATCCACGGACTTTACACAATCTTTGGGTTTGAGCAGGCGGTCGATCTGCATATCATCGTTGCATGGATTCTGTTAGGTTTGTGGGTGTTTGCCATGTTCTGGCATTTGACTACTGGTGAGTGGAAACAATACATACCCAGTAGTGCCAACAAGATGATGGCGATGGCCCGCTATTACGGTGTCGATATCATTCTCGGTGGCGGGGTTCCTTACAAAAAGACCCGCCAGCAAAAGTTGAACCCATTGGAACGAATGGAACTTCTCTTGCTGAACGTATTGATCTTGCCCATTGTGTGGATCAGTGGATTACTCTACCTGTTCTATACCTCATGGGAAGCTCTAGGGTTGGGTTCCCTCAGTCTCGGTACCGTTGCATTGGTGCATACAGCAATGGCTTTCGCCATGTTGGTGTTCCTGGTCAATCATTTGTATTTTGGTCTCACCACGAGTAAAAAGCCACTTGGTTATGTCAAGGCATTGATTACCGGATACGAAGACGAAAAGGGGTAGTGGTCGGGAAATTAGAATAACCGACTGACTTAAAGATTAATTTTTTTCCAAAAGCGTCTGTATGACGGATGCTGATACTAGTAGTTCATGTTCTATGGGAGGACTTAATGACTAATAAGCTTAAACTGCTGCCTTTGGCTATGGCCGGTTGCATGATGATATCACCGGTGATGGCTGCTGATAGCAAACCTGCTGCTAATACAGGCAAGGTCAGTGCGCAACTGAAATCGATGGTCATACTCGATGCAGAAGACAACGGCTATGATCCATCGGAAGGTTGGTCTTATCTGGCTAAACTGAAATATGAGACCCCCTCTTGGAACAACATCAAGTTGGGTATGGGTTATTACAGTGCTGGTGATTTTCTGAACCAAACCGATATAGACAAGTCGTTCGATGCAGACAAACGTTTGGCCAGGGGTATGTTTGTCGATCCTGAGGCAGAGGAAAAATCACTCTTGGGTGAGTTTTATCTGAAGTACGATGGGGGTAGCTTCGGACTGCATGGTGGTCGTCAACTCTACAATACGCCATTGACGAGCATCACCTACAGCACCATGCCTAACTTCCATACGGCATTTGGTGTGAGTACGACTGCCGTGCCGGGCCTCAAGCTGCAACTGGATCAGGTGACCCAAATGTCGCTTGGTGCACGCGCCGCTACCGATTATGGTCTGATTGGTGAAGGCACCCAGACCGCGGGTAGCGTGTGTCCTCCTCAAGTGCTGAATGCCGATGGCAGCATCACTACGAGCAGACTCGAACAGGCGAAATTTCATGATATCAGCACTATCGCTCTGTGTAAGGATGTCGAAGAGACCAATGGTATGACCGTGATTGGCGGCACCTATACCGGCGTGAAAGGCCTGAAGATTTCAGCCTGGGATTACTACGCGGAAGACATCTCCAATACCTTCTACCTGGATGGCAGCTATGGCATGCCCGTTGGTGGGCTGAAATTGAAATTGTTTGCCCAGTACCTGACGCAGAGTGAGAATGGTAGCCTTGTGGAAGATAATCCTGTTGTGCCGACCGGTAATTACACCGACGGTATCGATTACAATCTGTTTGGTTTGAAAGCGGTTTTGAAGGGTAAAAAGTGGATGACCTTCGCTGCCTATAATAAATCGAACGGTGATACGGGGATGTACAATTCCTGGGGCGGCGATCCGGCCTATACCAGTTCCATTTTCTCCAGAAACGCTTATCGGGAAAATGTC
>JASJBU010000262.1 GCA_030066355.1 Gammaproteobacteria bacterium
CGTCCTCGCGCCGCATCAGCCTGGGCCCTCTAACCACCATGGTGACCTGACTGCCGAAGCGGGCGAAGGCCTGAGACAACTCACAACCGATGGGGCCGCCGCCCAAGACCAGCAAGCGGGGGGGCAATTCACGCAGCTCCCAGATCGTGTCGGAAGTGAGATAGTCAAGCTCATCGAGACCGGGAATGAGTGGTACGGCAGGCTCAGCGCCGGTGGCTATGACGATGTTCCGGGTGGTCAACTCCCGGCCATCGACTGCCACGCTGTAGGGTGAGGTGATGTGAGCTGCATTCTCGATGACCTGGACTCCCAGGCCAGTATAGCGCTCCACCGAATCGTGCGGCTCCACCTGTTTGATCACCCGCTGCACCCGCTCCATGACCTGGGAAAAATCGAACTGCACATCAATCTTGTCGAAGCCCCACTCCTCAGCCCGCCGGGTCTGCGCCAGCAATCTGGACGAACGAATCAACGCCTTGGAGGGCACGCAACCGGTGTTCAGGCAGTCACCGCCCATTTTGTGTTTTTCGATCAGGGTAACCTTGGCCTTCACCGCAGCGGCGATCAATGCAGCCACCAAACCGCCCGAGCCGGCGCCGATCACGATCAGGTTCCGGTCGAAGCGCTTGGGTTTCGCCCAACCCTTGAGCGCCTGACGACCCTTGATGATGCCGACGAGCCATTTGGCAATCAGCGGAAAAATGCCCAACAGGACGAACGAGCCCAATAGCCCCGGCGAAAGAATGCCGGCGGGAGAATCGAGATGCGCCAGCTGGGTACCCGCGTTCACATAGACCAGGGTTCCGGCCAGCATACCGACCTGACTGACCCAATAGAAGGTCAGCGTCTTGATCGGCGTCAGCCCCATCACCAGGTTAATGATGAAGAATGGGAAGATCGGCACCAACCTCAGGGTAAATAGGTAGAAGGCGCCATCTTTCTCAACGCCCTGATTGATCGCCTTGAGGCGGTCGCCATAGCGGTCCTGCACCACATCGCGCAGCAGAAAACGGGCGATCAGGAAGGCCAGAGTCGCACCGATGGTCGACGCGAAGGACACCAACACCAGTCCCCACAGCAGACCGAACACCGCACCGATCGCCAGGGTCATGATCGCTGCTCCGGGCAATGACAATGCAGTGACGGCGATATAGGTCAAAAAGACCAAAATCGTTGCCAACAAGGGTTCGGTCTCTCGCCAGGTGATCAACTGATCACGTTGCGATTTAAGATATTCGAAGGTCAGAAACCGACCTAGATCGAAATAGAAAAAGCCCGCGATGATCAACAGAATGACAATTAACAGAAGCCACTTTTGCCGGTTCATAGCTAGGAATCCTTTGTTCTTGTTTGAAGGTAGTGCTTGCCTTTACGAAGACAGTGGCCGGGTGGATTCAAACCACACACTTTGTGCAGCTCACATGCATCAAGTGTAGTGGTAGATGTTGAAAATCCTGACCCACAAAGTTTCCGGATTTAACTCAACCGTACCTGAGAAAAGCTCCCCCCTGCGAACACGGTGATCTCTGTTGTTAGACTGAACTGAATACAAACAGCGTGCAGTGGACCCAAAAAAAGAAACAGGGCTTCAGCACAGCCGCAAACTGCACTGAAACCCTGGGGGTTGTCGGGTGATTCTCAGGAATGAGAATTCAGGCTTTCTGCCTTATCAAGCGTCCTTGGCCATGAGACTGGCATGTGCCGCGGCCAAGCGGGCGACCGGCACCCGTGGTCCGGAACAGGAGACATAGTTGAGGCCTGCCGTATGGCAGAAGGCGATGGAGGCGGGATGACCGCCGTGCTCGCCGCAGATGCCGACGCTCAGATCGGGCTTCTTCTCTCTGCCCCACTGCACCGCCAGTTCCATTAGTTTGCCGACACCCTTGGAGTCCAGTACTTCGAACGGGTTGTCCTGCAGGATCTCTCGTTGATTATATAACGGCAGGAATTTGTTCTCGGCGTCTTCACGGGAAAAGGAGAAGGTCGCCTGGGTCAGGTCGTTGGTGCCGAAGGAGAAGAATTCCGCCTCTTCCACCAGGGAATCGGCCCGCATGCAGGCGCGCACCACCTCGATCATAGTACCGAAGCGGAAGTCAAGCTTCTGACCCGACTCCTCTTCCACGCTCTGGCGGATATCGTCGACCATGTTGGAGACATACTTCAGCTCCTCGGATGTACAGACCTGGGGCACCATGATCTGTGGATGTACTTCCATATCCTTCGCGGCACACTCTGCCGCGGCCTCCAGGATGGCACGGATCTGCATACTGTAGATCTCCGGAAAGGTGATGCCCAGACGCACACCACGATGGCCTAGCATCGGGTTGGTCTCGGTCAGCACCCGCACCTTACGCAGCATAGTCTCCTTCTTCTCAATGGCCTGTTCCACCAACTCCTCTTCCACCATGTGACGCATGGAGTCGGCCTCCTGCTTGGCAGTATCCGGATCGTGCAGCAGCATCATGCTGCTGGCCAGCACAGACATACCACGCACCGAATTGCGTAGATGTTGCAGCTGTTCCAGATCATTCACCAATTGTTGTTCGGAGGGCAGAAACTCATGGATCGGCGGATCCAACAGACGGATGGTCACCGGCCGGGGGGACATGGCCTCGAAGATACCCTTGAAATCGGCCCGCTGCATGGGCAGCAGTTTGTCCAATGCCACCTGACGCTGATCTTCGTCTTCCGCGACGATCATTTCGATTACCACCGGTAGGCGATCTACCGCGTTGAACATACGCTCGGTACGGCATAAGCCGATGCCTCTGGCGCCATATTTGATAGCCTGCTGAGCATCGGTAGGAGTATCCGCATTGGCCATGACCCGCAGATAGGCCTCTTCATCGGCCCAGCGCAACAGCCGATTCAACTCTTCAGTGAAGTCCGGCTCCACCATCGGGATGGCACCCAGAAAGAAGTTACCGCTACTGCCGTCGATGGTGATCATATCGCCTTCACGCACCACGATGCCGCCCACCACCGCCTCGCGGCGCTGCACATCCACATGGATGCCTTCGGCACCCGCCACGCAGGGCTTGCCCATGCCGCGCGCCACCACGGCTGCATGGGAGGTCTTACCACCGCGGCTGGTCAAGATACCTTCGGAGGCGAAAAAACCATGGATATCTTCCGGTTTGGTCTCTTCGCGCACAAGGATAACCTGCATGCCCTGATCTTTACCCATGATCTCGGCACGGTCCGCATCGAACACAGCCAGACCACTGGCCGCGCCGGGTGATGCTGGCAGGCCCTGAGCGATAGGCTCGGCCTTGGAATTAGGGTCCATGCGCGGATAGAGCATCTGCTCCAGATAAGCGGGTTCAATACGCAGCAGGGCCTGATCTCGGGTAATCAGCCCTTCGTCTACCATCTCCACTGAAGTGCGCACCATAGCCACAGCGTTCATCTTGCCGTTACGGGTCTGCAGGCAGTAGAGCGTGCCGCGCTCGATAGTGAATTCGAAATCCTGGACCTCTTTGTAGTGGGTCTCCAGATTCTGCCGCAACTCCTCGAGCTGTTTGGCCATCTCCGGCATCTCATCACCCAGACGATCGATGGGCTTGGGGGTACGGATACCTGCGACGACGTCCTCGCCCTGGGCATTCACCAGATACTCGCCGAACAGCTTGTTCTCACCGGTGCCCGGGTTGCGGGTAAAGGCCACACCCGTGGCGGAATCGTCGCCCCGGTTGCCGAACACCATAGTGCAGACATTGACCGCGGTACCATTGGCCATATCGGAGGTGATATTGAACTCGCGCCGATAGTCCACCGCGCGCTTGCCCATCCAGGAACCGAACACCGCCTTGATGGCAATCTCCAGTTGCTCGAAGGGGCTTTCCGGGAAGGGTCGTCCGGTGTACTCCTCGAAGACTTTGAGAAATCGCTCACTGATCTCTTGCAGGTCATCCGCGGACAGACCCACATCGGCAGTCACATGGGCCTTCTGTTTCACCTCCTCGAACTGCGCATCGAACAGTTCATCGGGCACTCCCAGGGCGACCTTGCCGAAGAGTTGGATGAAACGACGATAGGCGTCGTAACCGAAGCGGGAATCACCGGTCTGTTCGATGACCCCCTGCAAGGTATCCGCATTCAGGCCCAGGTTAAGAATGGTGTCCATCATGCCCGGCATGGACATGGCGGAACCGGAACGCACCGAGACCAGCAGCGGGTTTTCCGCATTCCCGAAACCCTTGCCGGTCAACTCTTCGACCTTGGTCATCTCGGCGTGCACCTGATCCATCAAACCCTCAGGTAACTCCCTGGATTCTGTTGCCAGATAGTCGAGACAGGCTTCCGTCGTAATCACAAATCCGGGGGGTACGTTCAACCCGAACTGCGTCATTTCGCAAAGATTGGCCCCTTTGCCTCCCAATAACTTCTTGTCCTTCCCATCGCCTTCCTGAAATGAATATACGTGTCTCTTATCTGTCATCTACATTTTTCCTTTACATTGAGGGCGGAGTGGTCTCCACCTTATTAACATCGTAGGGCTATAATAGCTGTTTTTTGTTGCTGAACAATGACTGATTCCATGGAAAAGACCTACGACCCTCACGCTATAGAACAACGCCTGTATAAAACATGGGAGGAAGCGGGTTGGTTCCAGCCTGCCGAAAAGGGAAAACTGAGTTACTGCATCATGATCCCGCCGCCCAATGTCACCGGCAGCCTGCACATGGGACATGCATTTCAGGATACCATCATGGACGCCCTGATTCGTTACCATCGTATGACGGGGGACCGAACCCTCTGGCAGGCGGGTACGGACCATGCGGGTATCGCGACCCAGATGGTCGTGGAGCGGTTGATCGAGGCGGAAGACAAGACCCGTCATGACTACGGCCGCGAACCCTTCATCGAAAAGGTCTGGGAGTGGAAGGCCCACTCCGGCGGAACCATCACCCGGCAGCTGCGACGCATGGGCGCCTCGCTGGACTGGTCGCGGGAAAGGTTCACCATGGACGAGGGTCTGTCGGCGGCGGTGCGGGAGGTGTTCGTGCGCCTTTACGAGGAAGGCCTGATCTACCGCGGCAAGCGACTGGT
>JASJBU010000263.1 GCA_030066355.1 Gammaproteobacteria bacterium
TGCTGGGAGAAACCTGGTGCTCCCAGCGCAGTTGTTGATAGTTATAGTTGTTATCGAGTTCTCTAACTGTCTGGGCGATCTCATTGAACCCTTCTTCGTAAGTCCCATCGCTGGCGCCTAGCATGATATGTAGGTTGTTCTGATTGTCGGGTGCGTAGTCACCGTGAAAGCTGACCCAGCGTGTCCTCTCGTCATCCGGAATGGATTCGAAACCTTTCAATTCTTGGTAATTGGCAGAGATGCGATAGGAGATATCGTCGTCACCATCTGCGTATCTGGCATAGAGCTTTCGTCTATCCCCTTGGCCGACAATCGTTTTGACGGCAGTGCCGTGTAGATCCGCAGGATGTTCCGTAACGATATTGATGACACCGGCAAATGAGTTGGAACCGAAAGCAGCCGCATTGGGGCCTCTTATCACCTCGATACGGATAATCTCATCCAGTTCGATCGGCATGTCTGGCCAGGAAACACCGCCATATCCCGGATCATAGACGGAGCGTCCGTCTATCAATACTTGCATATCTCTGGCATATTGGTCTGCCAACCCATGATACGAGACGGTGGCGCGGGAACCGGAGTAGAAACCAACTGTCATGCCTGGGACGATGCGCAGTAGATCGGGAATGCTCATTACACCCGAGGCCTTGATCATCTCACGGTCGATGATGGTCATCGCGGTGGGTATTTCCGAGACGGGCTGAGAGAGCCGGGTGGCAGAGAGCACGACAGGGAGATCCTCAAAAAAATACTCGGTGGATAGGCCATTGTCTTCACTGGCCGACGCCCCCTGATAGAGGATACCCGTCAGTAGGAGAGTCACATAAGATGCTGGGATTTTGAAGTTAGAAACGTGCATGGAGAACAAATGTGTGCGTGGTTGCAGATTCGTGGATATCGGACATGCCGTGGCCTGTGCATTGGGAATCGTGGCTGACTCCCGTGGAGATGGTTCTCCCCTCCTGATTGGTGGAGAATTGGTGATGTGGCTAAACTAGCAGAATCACTATGGGATTGGCCACTGTTACCTGATAAATGGGAATAAAAGTGATATCAACTCTGCATGACTGCAAAGCTTGGTTATCCGAGCTGATCTAAAATCCGACGACGAAATTTGATTCCATGTTCCCGGGCAATTGTCCTGCAGGCAGGGATGTCCACCCCCTCCAGACCTTCAATGGCAGAGATGCTGACCTCTGGGATGTACCGGGGGGCGTCCTGTATGAATTCACGCACGGCTGCATAAGAACCTGGTAGATTGGGTCTGCAGTGCAGATTATAGATTTCAGAATTCTGGGCATTCAGTGAAATAGAAATGGCGTCTACGGTTTTACCCAGTTCAGGCAATGTGTTGTGCTTGTGCACGAGGTTTGCGAGTCCGTCTGTGTTGATGCGCACCCGGCCTCCACGGGACTTTATGTTGCGCGCCACCTCCAACAGGACGTTGAGCCGCAGGGTGGGTTCGCCATACCCACAGAATACGACTTCCTCGTAATGACCCGGGTCATCAATCGCATCGATAATCTCTTCAGTAGTGGGTCTGTGCTCGAAGGTCAGGTCATATCCTTTGATCGACATATTGCCTTGAGTCTTGGGGCAGAAGCGACACTCCAGTGTGCAGCGATCAGTAATGCTGAGATAGAGTTTGTTATCGATTTGATAACTGATTTGTTGAGACACAGTTGAGCGTAGCGTCGAGCTAAAATACACATCCTAGGTTGGATGCTCAAAAATACAATGATCTGTATCAATGATGCAATTTCGAGACACTCCAGACCGCTTTGTGAGATATCGGAAATCACCTAGACTGAATGAATCGCCAAAACCGGACGGGTTTCGGACGTGGATTTCTTTCGGGTTAACCGGTAAGTTACCAACAGATTCATGTGATGATTTCCCCCTCAGTCATGCTGTCAATCCTCGATCGCTACATTCTATACGAGATATTCAAATCATTGTTGGCGATAATCGTCGTGCTCCTGCTCATATTCATGGGCACGACCTTCATCAAGCTGTTACAACAGGTTTCGGTAGGTGATCTGAATGCGACTCTGCTGTTTCAGATGCTGGGATTGGAGATGTTTCGCTTCTTGGCCCGCCTGGTACCGCCGGCGTTCTTCTTTGCTGTGCTCTACGCGGTCGGCAGGATGTATCGGGATAGCGAGATTACCGCCATGGAGGCCTGTGGTATCGGTGGATCACGGCTCTTTCGGGCTATCCTCGTAGCAACCCTCCCGGTCATTCTCCTGGTGGCCTGGCTTGCCATGGGGGTAGCGCCTTGGTCAGCCAGAATCATTGATCAACTAATCAGTGATCAACACGGACAGGCTTCTGAACTGGCCGGTGTGAGTGCTGGTCGTTTCAACGAATACAGTCAGGGTGATCTGATCTTTTATATCGAATCGATCGATGGTGATGCGCGGCGGATGCGCAATCTGTTTGTGCAACATCGCAAGGGAGCTGATTTGAGCCTGATTACTGCCGAAACCGGTTATCAAAAGCTAGATGAACTGAGTGGCGACCGTTTTCTGGTACTCGAACAAGGCTACCGTTACCAGGGTGTTCCCGGCTCAGCCGACTACCGAGTGAGCAAGTTCGCAGTCTATGCGTTGCGCATCAAAGAGGCTACCCCGGCACCGGCTAAACGGCCCTGGAAGGGGTTGCCCAATCGTCAGCTCCTAACCTCTGACAATATTCGGGACAAGACCGAATTTCAGGTCAGGCTTTCCCAGGTCCTTGCACTGCTCGTAGTGGCTCTGCTCGCTTTACCGCTCAGTCGTTCAACACCCAGGCAGGGGCCGTTCGGACGTTTAGTCCTGGCCTTTGTCATCTATACACTCTATCTCAGCATGCAGGGCGCTTCTGAAAAATGGATGGCGGTGGGAGCCACACCCACCTGGTTGGGTATGTGGTGGGTGCATCTGGCCATGGCCGGCTTCGCACTGCTGCTGTTTCTGCCCGACACATTGCTCTACAAACGCTGGCGGCGACATTGGCGGGGACCCGTCACATGATCTCGCTGATCGATCGTCATATCGGTCTTTCCGTAGCCACGGGGGTTTTTGCGGTGCTCATGCTGCTCCTGGTGCTGATGGGTTTTTTCGAACTGTTGGCCGAGCTGGATGACGTGGAACGGGGCTACACCACCATGAAGGCGTTCACCTATGTCGCTTTGGTCCTGCCGCGCTACGCCTACGAACTGTTTCCCGTCGCCACCCTGCTGGGCAGTCTGATCGGTCTCGGCGCGCTTGCCAGTCATTCAGAGTTGACGGCAATGCGAGCGGCCGGAATATCCATCTCGAGGATCATGCTGGCGGTGTTGAAAGCAGGCCTGGTACTACTGGCGCTGGTGGTTCTGGTCGGGGAGCTGCTCGCCCCACGGACCGAACAGCATGCACAACGCATGAAGATGGATTCCCTGGCCGAGCGGGTCACCCTCAAGACCCGTTACGGATTCTGGTCGAGAAACGGCAACAGCTACATCAATGTACGGCAGATCCTCGCCGATGCCAGGTTGGCGGATATCTCGATCTACGAGTATAACGATGCGCACGAGCTTCAACGCTCGATGCACGCAGCCTTTGCAAGCTACCAGGCAGACGGCCGCTGGTTGCTCGAACAGGTCCAACGGAGCGAATTCGGCGCCCAACATATTACGGTCAGTGCAACTGAGCGGTTGGAATGGCAGACCCTGCTGGAGCCTACCGTGCTGGATGTCATCAGGGTCAAGCCACACATGCTGCCGGCCTGGGATCTATGGCGTTACATCCGTTTCCTGCGTCAGAACGGCCAGGAGTCGGCGACCTATGCTGTGGCCTTTTGGAACAAGCTGATGGCTCCGCTGGTGACCTTGGTCATGCTGTTCCTGAGCATTCCGTTTGTATTCGGCCCGCTGCGCAGTGTTGGTATCGGTCAACGCATCTTCACGGGGGCGATCATCGGGATCGTCTTCTACCTATTGAACAAATCTCTCTCCTATATGGCGGTGGTCTATGGTATTCCACCGTTTTTGGCGACGGCCTTACCTGCTATGCTGTTTTTCGCCGGGGGCATCTGGTTTCTCCGCCGTGTGCATTGAGTGGAGATGAGACAGTCTGAACGATGTCCTGGCAAGATTTACCGTGCAAGCGTCACTGGTGATCGCTGCTTGGCGGTAAAGTGGGTCGTCTGCGCACTGCCGATGCCAATCTTTTTACCGGAATGACAAAGCCCAAACAGCGTCGCACTCGAAAAAAGGCTCGGAAGCGGATTCGGTTTGCCTGGAGACGTTGGCTGATCCTGGGTTTGACTGGACTCACTCTCAGTGCCGTGCTCTACATGATCTATCTGGATCAAATCGTGCAGAAAGGCTTCGAGGGACGCCGTTGGAGTCTGCCGGCCCAAATCTTCGCCCGCCCCATGCGTCTGGCGGTCGGTGTGCAGCTCAGCCCCCAGCGCCTGATCAAAGAATTGCAGGGATTGGGTTACCGTCGGGTCAAACACCCGGATCAGCCGGGCAGTTACTCCAGCCACCAGGAACGCTTTCTGATCCGTACTCGGGATTTCCGCTTCCCGGAAACGGCCAGGCCATCTGCTTATCTGGAGGTCCGCATCCATAAGCAGCGAATAATCAGTCTCAAGCATGCCGCACGGGGCGAGGTGGTCTCGGCGTATCAACTGGAGCCACGCCTCGTCGGCAGCCTGCATCCGGCGCATAGCGAGGACCGGATTCTGGTGCGACGCACGGAACTCCAGGAGGGTCTGGTACAGGCCCTGCTCGCAGTGGAGGACAGGCACTTTTTTCAGCATCGAGGGGTGGACCTCGGCGCTATTGTTCGCGCAGCCTGGGCCAACCTGCGCGCTGCTGACGTCGTGCAGGGGGGCAGTACATTGACCCAGCAGCTGGTCAAAAACTTCTTTCTGACTCGGGAACGCAGCCTGTGGCGAAAATTCAATGAAGTGTTGATGGCGCTCATCCTGGAGGCGCGCTACAGCAAAGACCAGATCCTCGAGGCATACGCCAACGAGATCTATCTGGGGCAGGACGG
>JASJBU010000037.1 GCA_030066355.1 Gammaproteobacteria bacterium
ACAAGATGATCGAGCGGGCAGCGGCTCTTCCCGGTTCCCGGGTATCGCATGTTGCATGAGACACAGCAGGGACCCTGCCGTCTATTGAACTGAGTATTGCGGATGGCCCTAAGGCAATCCCGGTCATACACAACAGATGGTATTGCGGCCCTGGTTCTTGGCCAGATAAAGATATCGATCCGCGGTGCCAATCAATTGATCGGCCTCACATCCTCCACTCGCCTCACTGGTTGCGATGCCGATACTGACGGTCACCCGATGTTTGATGCCCTCGGCATGAACCATATGCAGATTCAGGATGGCCTGTTGGAGCGAAATGGCGAGGGTTTTGGCCCCGGTCGAATCCGTCTCGGGGAGTACACAGGCGAATTCCTCACCACCAAATCGAGCCAGACGGTCTGAGGGTCGCCTGAGTTGCTGGTTCATTGCGGATACGATGCGTTTCAGACAGCGGTCGCCGGCCACATGTCCGTAGATGTCGTTGTATTTTTTGAAATGGTCTACGTCGATCATCAGCAACGACAAGCAGGAGTGGTTGCGTCTGCAGCGTCGGTACTCCCGTTCCAGGATCTCATTGAAGGATCTGCGATTGGGGATCTTGGTGAGGTAGTCCTCGTAGGACAAATCCTTGAAAAAATCTTTTTGACGTTTCAATTCCAGCTGGTTGTCGATTCGGGCCTGCAAGATTTCCGGATGGTAAGGCTTGGTGATGAAATCAACCGCCCCCATGCGCAGGCTCTTGGTTTCGTCGGCCACTTCATGCAATCCGGTAACCACGATGATCGGAATGTCGGCGGTCTCCCGGTTCTGTTTTATCTGCCAGAGGACATGATAGCCATCCATTTCAGGCATATTGAGGTTCAACAGGATCAGCTGGGGTTGTTCCGCTCGGACCATTTCAGTCGCAGTGCGGCTATTCTGGGTGGAGAGGATTTCATATCGATCTCTGAACAACGTTTGCAGGCTCTCCACGAACCTGGGCTCATCATCAACGATCACAATCTTGGAACGGTCAACTGACATCGGATGCTGCTGGGAGACTAGGCTGCTCAATCTGACCTCACTGATTCGAAACGGCTAACTGCAGGCAGGTCAACAATCTGAGTGGCATCACTCTGGATACGCCTTAGGGTGCGAGTGCTTCGGGAAGCGATCGGTGAGTGGGTTGCTTGTATGTTTTGGCTTCAGGTTGCAATAGAAAAAAACAATGGGTTCAGTTCATGGTATTTGAAAAGGCGTTTAATTCACCTGTGGCGAGTGGAAGTCTAATGGGAAGACAGTCGCTGCACCACTGATACTTTCCAGGGGAATTTGTCGTAAATACCTAGGATTTTCCCTAGGTCCTGGGGGTAAAGCCGGGGTGTTCTGGTCGTCGCTGAGGATCCTGGCCTGTACACCACGACAGGCGCAGTACTCAGAATATCGGTCAGCCAGGCAGGAGCCGACGGGAAGCTTCCCGTCGGCTTGCAGTCGGTCAAGGGGGATGATCTGACCTAGGAATCTTTCGGTTCAGGCTCTTTTTTCTTCAGACCCGCCTTCTCATTGAACTGCAGGCTGCTCTTCTCCCGTAATTCTTTCATGTAATCTGCCAGGGCCTGTTGCTGCAGTCTATTGGTGATCTCTGCCTTGACCTGGTCCAGTGTGGGTGGTGGGGTTTCCCGGCTTTCTTCCAACAGGATCACATGCCAGCCGAACTGGGTCTGCACCGGGGTCTTGCTGTATTTGCCCAACTCCATGGCCTTTACCGCATCCGAGAAGGGTTTGACCATCTGATCACTGTCGAACCAGCCGAGATCCCCGCCGTTCTTACCCGTCGGTCCGGTGGAATGCTGTTTGGCCAGTTCTGCAAAATCGCCTCCCTCGTCCAGTTGACTGATCAATGACTTGGCTTGCGCTTCTTCCTTGACCAGGATGTGGCGGGCCTTGAATTCAGTAGACGATTTACTGGCATATTCGGCATCATAGATAGACTGAATCGCTTGCTCGTCCGGTTGGTTGGCACTGGTGTATTCCTGAAGCGCGGTCTGGGTCAGCAGTTTGGCGCGCAACAGGGCGAGTGTGGCGGCGACATCCGGACGTTGATCGAGCTGTTTTTTCTCCGCATCCTGGGCAACCAGCAACACATTGGCCAATTCATTGAGGATGCTCACCTGCATCTCCGGGGTGTTTTGCGCGTTGGGTACCGTCCGCATGCGATCCTGGAAGTAGATGCCGTACATGATCTTGGTGACCGGCTCTCCGTTCACGGTCAGCAGGGTGTTTTCATCCAGCTGTTCGGTAGCACTCGGGGTGTTTTTGCTGACCGGCAGAACGGCCGAACGTTGCGTATCAGCTGCCACTGTTTCTGCCTGAGTATCTTCCTGAGAACAGCCCAGGAGTAGTCCGAGGCCGCAGAATGCAGCCAATAAAGTCCACTTTTTCATAGTTATATCTCTGTCTAGATGAGGGTTGATGGTTGAATGGCGATTAAGCCGGAAAAACTTTTTTGAAGGGTTTGATGTTGACCTTGGCGTAGACACCGGCCTCGACGTAGGGATCCTCATCAGCCCAGCGTTGGGCCGCCTGTTGGTCAGGGAATTCCGCCACCACCAGGCTACCGGTAAAGCCGTTTGGTCCTGGATCTTCTGCATCGATCGCAGGGTGGGGGCCAGCCAACAGAAGGCGTCCTTCACTCTGCAGGGCCTCCAACCTTTTCAAGTGATCGGGTCTCGCTTTGAGCCGCTGTTCCAGGCTGTCTTCGCGATCTTCGGCAATGATTGCGTAATACACTCAACTCTCCTCAGGTTCAGTTGCAGCGTCCGGTTCTTGAATATGACGTGCCAGGTAGAAGGCCTGCAGAATGATGAACAACATGGTCAACCCCATCATGCCAAACAGTTTGAAGTTGACCCAGGTCTCTTCGAGGGCATGGGCCGTATTGCACATTTCCAACTCATTGCCCTGGAACAGGCTGCTGCAATTGTCGAAATCAATCTGCTGCAGCCCGCTTTGCTGCTGCAGGGACTGTTCGGCTGCAAAAAAATCGTTCGCAACATAGAGATTCAGGAAACCGAGCAGGATAAAAAAGACTCCCCAGGATGTGTTCAGTTTGAGCCAGATCGCCGGTGCCACCGAGATGCTGTTACCCATCATGCGCTCCACCAAGGGTTTTTTACCGATGACCTGACTGGCCAGAAAGACGATACCGAACAGCCAGTTGATCACCGTAGGCTTCCACATGATGAAGGTGCGATCCTGCAGCAGAATGGTCAGGCCGCCGAACACCACCAGGATTCCCAGGGTGATCAAGTGCATGTTCTCCACCCGCCGGTTGCGCAACCAACCGTATCCCACTTGCACGAAAGAGGCTGCGATGGCGATGGCTGTGGCCGCATAGATGCCATACAGCTTGTAGGCGACAAAAAACAGGATGACCGGGAAAAAATCAGCGAGAAATTTCATGGTGCTCTACCTGCGTGGCATGGTTCAGTGAAGCGTCCTTTCCACGCCCCAGAGGTTGTAATATTTTTCCACGACCTTCCTCACCGGCTGTGGATAATTCAGTGCAACCATCTGTTGCATGCCTTCTTGAAAGAAGCCGGGGGCCTCTTCCGGCAGTTCCTGCAGGAGGCTGTCGTAAGCACGCTCGATCAGCTCAGGGCGATGGCTGCGGGTCGCGATGATTGCCCGGTTGAGCAAGAGGATACGCCAGGGGCGGCCAGGATTGCTTTTCTCCAGATCCTGTTTGAATGACGTCGCCACGGCTGCCTGGATCTCACCGGTCAGTTGATAGAGTTGTTCCAATGTGATTGGTTCCCTGATGGCGTTTGCCTGGTGAGAGATGGCGTTGATGATGGGTTCCAAGGTACTGAGCTTGCCCCCATGACGGGCGATCCAGAGCGCCAGGGGGAAGCTCAGGTCTTCCAGTTCACGGCTCAGATCATCCAGCCCGTTGGTGCCTGCGATGGAAGAGAGATCGGCCAGCAGGTTGAAGGCGTAGTCACCCAGGGTGTGGATATCCTGCTGCGCAGGGGTTGCCCTAGATTCCTGGGACGGTTGTTCCTGGTACAAGCCAAGCAGTTCGAATACCTTGTGCATGGCCTCCACCAGCAGGTCAGGGGCATTGTCGGGGTCCTGTTGTCGATAAGCGGTGTCAACGGATTCGATAAGCCGTGTGGCAAGCTCGCTAAAGGTGGCATTCAGGTGCGAAAGATCGGTCTCGTTCATCTGCATGGCGGGATTGTAACAGGCGGTTGGCCGAGCGTCTTGCCGAAGACTTAGTATTTGACTCAGGAAAGTAAAACGTAGCGGTGTTTTGCTGCTTAATTAAGGTACAATCCGCCTCCATGTTCTGCGCTTATGATCTACACAACCACTCAACCGCGTCGGATGGCACTCTGAGCCCCAGCGACCTGGTCGGTCTGGCGGCCCGTTCGGGGGTGCGCGTGCTGGCCCTGACGGATCATGACAGCACCGAGGGTGTCGCAGAGGCCCTACGGGCAGCGCAGACCAAGCAGATCACCCTGATCGCCGGGGTGGAGATCTCCGTCACCTGGAACCAGCAGACCATCCATCTGGTGGGCCTGAATCTGGATGTCGGGAACGAACGCCTGCAGCGGGGTCTGGCAGGCTTGCGGGCATTTCGTGATGAGCGTGCCCGGGAGATCGGCAGCAGGCTGGAAAAGGCGGGTATTCCCGAGGCTTTCGAGGGGGCCCGGGCCTTCTCCAACGGCAGCTTGATCAGCCGCACCCATTTTGCCCGGCATCTGGTGCAGGTAGGCGCTGCTGAAGACGAACGTAAGGTCTTCAAGCATTTTTTGGTCAACGGAAAACCTGGGCATGTTCCCGGACGCTGGGCCTCCCTGGAGGAGGCCGTGGGCTGGATACATGCGGCCGGTGGCCAGGCAGTGATCGCCCATCCCGCTCGCTACCGCATGACCCGCTCGAAACTGCGACGTCTGTTGCAGGAATTTCTCGAACTGGGGGGGGATGCGATCGAGGTGGTCTCCGGCAGCCACAGTCGGGATGATTATTTCGTGATGGCCAAACATGCCCGGGAATTCGGCCTGCTGGCCTCGGCGGGTTCCGATTTCCACTCACCCGAAACCCCCTGGATCGTTTTGGGCCGCCTGCCGATGTTACCGGACGGCTGCCTGCCGATCTGGCATGACTGGTCGCTGGCGGAGACAACACCAGTGTCCAGCCTGGTGTCATAGAGACGGATCATGGCACAGTTTTTCCAAATCCATCCGGAGAATCCTCAGCCACGTCTCATCAAACAGGCGGTATCGATCATCCGGCAGAGCGGTCTGATGATCTATCCGACGGACTCCAGCTATGCTCTGGGCTGTCAGATCGGCGACAAGGGGGCGATGGAGCGGATTCGCCACATTCGCCGGCTTGATGACAGCCACAACTTCACACTGGTCTGCCGGGATCTCAGTGAGATCTCCCACTATGCCAAGATCGGCAACCAGGAGTACCGTTTGTTGAAGAGCCTGACACCCGGGCCTTATACCTTTATCAGCAAGGCGACCAAACAGGTGCCGCGACGCCTGCAACACCCGAAGCGCAAGACCATCGGTATCCGGGTGCCGGACAACGAGATCGCCAAGGCCCTGCTGACGGAACTCGGGGAGCCGATCATGAGCACCACCCTGATCTTACCGGGTGACGAGATGCCCCTGACCGATCCCTACGAGATGCGTCAGGTCCTGGACCATGAGGTCGATCTGATTATCGATGGCGGCTATTGCGGCTTCGAGGCCACTACCGTGGTGACGGTCATCGACGATATCCCCGAAGTGCTCAGGGCCGGTAAGGGCGAAACCTCCATGTTCGAGAGTTGATCCATGCTTACCCTGTTCCAGAAGATTGCTATCCTGGCCCTGCCGATCCTGTTTGCCATCACCGTGCATGAGGCGGCCCATGGCTGGATGGCCAAGCGTCTGGGGGATCGTACCGCCGAGATGCTCGGGCGCGTCACCCTGAATCCACTCAAACACATCGATCTGATTGGCACCGTGCTGGTACCTCTGGTGGTGTTTTTCACCAGCGGCTTTGTATTCGGTTGGGCCAAACCGGTGCCGGTAAACTATCGGAATCTGCACAATCCCAGGAGAGATTCCGCACTTGTGGCCCTGGCAGGGCCGGGCGCGAATCTGCTCATGGCAATCCTCTGGGCTCTGGCGATCCTGCTCGGGGTGATGCTGATCGAGACCTCGCAGTGGCTTGCCGTACCGATGATTCTGATGGGAGTCGCGGGGGTGTTGTTCAATGCCGTGTTGATGGCGTTGAATCTGCTGCCGATCCTGCCGCTGGACGGTGGCCGGGTGCTCAATTCCCTGTTACCGCCAAAACTCGCACAGGTCTATTCACGCCTCGAGGCATTCGGTCTTATCATCGTTGTCGTGCTGTTGGCCACCGGTCTGCTGGGTTATGTGCTCTGGCCACTGGTGCAACTGACCATCAATCTGCTGCCGGCCACGGATATCGTTCTGCAGTATGTACCCGTGATCCTCAGTCCAGCAAGGAGCTGAAATTGAATACAACCGTTGCAAAATCCCGCGTGCTCTCCGGTATGCGTCCCACCGGCCGCCTGCATCTGGGCCACTATCATGGCGTGTTGAAGAACTGGGTCAAACTGCAGCATGAACACGATTGTTTCTTCTTTGTGGCGGACTGGCACGCCCTCACCACGCACTATGACGATCCCAGCATCATCCCGGCCAGTGTCTGGGAAATGGTCGTCGACTGGTTGGCGGCGGGGGTCGATCCTGAGAAGGCCACCCTGTTCATTCAATCCCATGTTCCGGAGCACGCGGAATTGCACCTGCTGCTCTCCATGATCACCCCGTTGGGTTGGCTGGAGCGCGTGCCCAGCTTCAAGGATCAACAGGAGAAACTCAAGGAGAGGGACTTGGCCACCTACGGATTTTTCGGTTATCCGCTGCTGCAGGCGGCGGATATCCTGATCTACCGGGCGGCCCATGTCCCGGTGGGTGAGGATCAGGTGGCGCATGTGGAGCTGACCCGTGAGGTGGCGCGGCGTTTCAATCATATCTATGGCCGTGAGCCGGACTTCGAGGAGCGGGCGGAACAGGCCAAGAAGAAGATGGGTAAGAAAAACGCCAAGCAATTCGATCGCATGCGCCGCGCCTATCAGGAGCAGGGGGACGGGGAGGCATTGCTGGCTGCCCGTGAGCTGTTGGCGTCCCAGCAGAACATCACCGTCGATGACCGGGAACGTCTGTTAGGCTATCTGGAAGGCAGCGGCCGGGTCGTCCTGGTGGAGCCCCAGCCCCTTCTCACCAAGGCGGCCAAGATGCCCGGTCTGGATGGACAAAAGATGTCCAAATCCTATGGCAATACCATCTCGTTGCGTGAGCCGCCGGAGACGTTGGAGAACATGCTCAAGCGCATGCCCACCGACACCAACCGGGTCCGGCGTACCGATCCGGGCGACCCAGCCCGCTGTCCGGTCTGGCAGTTTCACGAGGTCTACTCTGATGCAGAGGTGCAGCACTGGGTGCAGGATGGCTGCCGCAGTGCAGCGATCGGCTGCCTGGAATGCAAGGCACCGGTCATCGAGGCGATGCTGCTCGAGCTGAAGCCTATGCAGGAGCGGGCTGCCGAGTTAGACGCCAAGCCCGAGGAGGTCCGCCGGATCATCGAGGCCGGCTCCGAGCAGGCGCGGTCGGTAGCGGAAGAGACCATGCGCGAGGTCCGTGAGTGCATGTCGCTGGATTTTACTTGAACGGACAGTCGGTCAGAACGCACAAGACTTGAATGCAAAGCATGGCTCAGTTTTGAGGTGGACCATTGATTATAAATTACATTTAATATATGCATTAAGTATCTAAAATAATTATTAATATTATTTATTATTCCGCAGAATTTCTTGGATTTACCCAGTGTCCCTGATCATTTGCGGACTCAGATAGACAGGAAAAATGGAACAGACAGAGACCACCCATCCCCACCACCATCCGGAGCAGGAGGAGATGCCCTTTGCCGTCGTGCAGGGTGAGCCCTTCACCACGCCGCCGACCGACCTGTATATCCCGCCGGATGCCTTGGAGGTGTTTCTCGACGCCTTCGAGGGCCCTTTGGACCTGCTCCTCTATCTGATCAAACGCCAGAACCTGGACATCCTCGACATCCCTATCGCGGAGATCACCGAGCAGTATATCCAGTACATTGAGATGATGAACGATCTGCGTCTGGAACTGGCCGCCGAATATCTGGTGATGGCGGCGATGCTGGCGGAGATCAAGTCCCGCATGCTGTTGCCGCGCCCGGTGAGCGAGGATGAGGAGGCGGCGGACCCGCGGGCCGAGCTGATCCGGCGTCTGCAGGAGTACGAACGGTTCAAGCAGGCCGCCGAGGACCTGGACGGGCTCGAGCATATGACCCGGGATACCTTCCAGGCCCATGCCGAATTGGTGGACAAACACGTGGAGGCCAAGGACCCCGATGTGGATCTGCGGGAGATCCTGCTCGCTTTCCAGGATGTGCTGCATCGGGCCGACATGTTCACCAGCCATCGGGTGGAGAAAGAGGCCCTGTCGGTCAGGGAACGGATGTCCCGGGTGCTGGAGCGGGTCAACAGTGAGAGCTTCACCGAGTTCACCGACCTGTTCGATTTCACCGAGGGTCGTCTGGGCGTGGTGGTGACCTTTCTGGCTATTCTCGAACTGATCAAGGGCGCGTTACTGGAATTGGTCCAGTCCGACAACTTCGCCCCGATCCATGTGAAAGCCATTGCATCTTGATATGACAGCCGAAAACAAACTCAAACAAATCGTCGAGGCGGCCCTGTTGGCGGCAGGCCGTCCGTTGAATCTGGATCAGCTGCAGGCCCTGTTCGATGCGGGGCAGGAGCCGGAAAAGCAACAGCTGCGCGAGGTGCTTAATGAGCTGGCTGCGGATTATCAGGGAAAAGGCTTCGAGTTGTGTGAGGTGGGTAGTGGTTTTCGCATCCAGGTGCGATCGGCATACGCCCCCTGGGTCTCCCGTCTCTATGCGGAAAGGCCGCCCAAATACTCCCGGGCCCTGCTCGAAACCCTGGCCCTGGTCGCCTACCGTCAACCGATCACCCGGGGTGAAATCGAGGACATCCGGGGCGTCAGCGTCAGCACCAACATCATCAAGACCCTCACTGAGCGGGAGTGGGTGAGGGTGGTGGGTCACCGGGATGTACCGGGCAAGCCGGCATTATATGCCACCACCAAGGAGTTCCTCGATTACTTCAATCTGAAGAGCCTGAGCGATCTACCTAGCCTGGCGGAGATCCGCGACCTGGACTCGATCAACCGGGAACTGGAATTGAAAGACCCGGAGCACTACCCGCCGCAGGTCCAGACTGACCAGGCGGCAGACGCAGGGCAGACAGCTGCAGCAGCTGCGGAGGGCTCCGTGCTAGCTGGCGAGGACTTTGACATCAACCCGGATACCCTGATCGAGGCGGACCCGGACGGTGAGACCGACTCCGGTGTCATGCATCGATCAGGGTATCCGGGTTGATGTCAAAGTCCTCGCCAGCTAGCACGGAGCCCTCCGCAGCTGCTGCAGCTGTCTGCCCTGCGTCTGCCGCCTGGTCAGTCT
>JASJBU010000264.1 GCA_030066355.1 Gammaproteobacteria bacterium
TCGGTATAGGCCACGGACGGGATGGTCATCGGGTCGAAACGCGCCGGCAGTCCGGCGATCACCTCGGCGGCGACCTTCGCTTCATGGGTAGCCTTGTGCGCCAGCATCGGCTGCCCCACCACATCACCGATCGCATAGATATTCGGGACATTGGTACGCATGTGTGGATCAACTGGAATGAAACCCCGCTCGTCCACCTGGACCCCGGCGGCTTCCGCGTTGATCTGCTTGCCGTTGGGCGCGCGACCGACCGCTACCAGCACCCGATCGTAGACCTGGGGTTTTTCCGGTGCCTGCTTGCCTTCGAAGGTCACCTTGAGGCCCTGTTTCTGGGCCTGGATATCGGTCACCTTGGTGCCCAGCATGATGCTGCTGTATTTCTTCTTGATGACCTTTTGCAGAGGCCGCACCAGATCCGCATCGCAGCCGGGGATCAGGCTATCCATCAACTCCACCACATCGATCTGGCTGCCCAGGCTGCTATAGACCGTCGCCATCTCCAGGCCGATGATGCCACCGCCGATCACCAACATGCGTTTGGGGATGTCCGGTAGCTCCAAGGCTCCGGTGGAGTCGATCAGACGCGGATCTTCGTTGGGGAAACCGGGGATCTTTACCGCGCTGGAGCCGCAGGCGATGATCGCATCGGTAAAGGCGATGGAGACCTGACCATCACTGGTCCTGACCCCGATCCGGTTGGGCGACTCGAACTTGCCCACACCCTGCACCACCTCCACCTGGCGCTGCTTGGCGAGCTGCTGCAAACCGCCGGTCAGCCGCTGCACCACCTTGTCCTTATTGCCACGTAGTTTATCGAGATCGATCTTCGGCTTACCGAAGCTGATGCCCAAGGACGCCATCTCGGCCGCCTCGTTGATCACTTCCGCGGCATGCAACAGCGCCTTGGACGGGATGCAACCCACGTTCAGGCAGACCCCGCCGAGTGCAGGATAGCGCTCGACGAGCACCACCCGCTTTCCCAGGTCGGCCGCGCGGAAGGCAGCGGTGTAGCCGCCTGGTCCTGCCCCCAGCACCACCACGTCGGTCTGCATGTCAGCCGTACCCTTCACCGCTTCGGAGACCGGCGCCGTGCTGTAACGTGGCGTTGCGCGTTTCTCATCGGCCGGCAATTCCAGTTGCAGGACCGCACCGCCTTGGGAGATCTTGTCACCCACCTTGACCATCACTTTCAAGACCTTTCCGGCATGGGGTGAGGGGATCTCCATGGTCGCCTTGTCACTCTCCAGGGTAATGATAGAGTCCTCGGCCTCGATTGGGTCACCAGGCTTCACCAACACTTCGATGACATCGACCTGATCGAAATCGCCGATATCGGGAAGGGTTACATCAATGGTTTTGCTCATTCGTTTTTCCTCTCACCCAGGCAGCATGGATTTATGATTAAGGTATATACTTTTTGAATTCAGAATTAACCACAGAGCACACAGCGTGCATAGAGAAATTTGATTTCTCAAGGCCATTCATACAAATGACGTAACAGATTGTAGTCGGAATGGAATACCGGCCAGAAGCGACTTGGGTAATTCAAAGCCTGCCTGCACCCCAACAAGTCAAGTGCGAGCAACTCATCGACTCACCGGTAATTTCCAGTTTTTCCAATCCAATAGCTTCTGTGCCCTCTGGGTTCCCGAAACTGCTCGTGGGCTGCTCACCTTCTGCATCTGACCCCCATGGATGAAGAGAAGGCAAAGGTATCGTAGAACAATCTTTGCCTTGCAGTCGTCTGTGGTCAGAAATATACCTAGAGTAGCAGACGTCGGATGTCCGCGAGCAGTCCCGCCAGCATCGTCGTGAAACGCACCCCGTCAGCCCCATCGATCACCCGGTGGTCATAGGAGAGTGACAAAGGGAGCATCAGGCGCGGCTGAAATGCGGTGCCGTCCCACACCGGCTGCATGGTCGCCCGAGAGACCCCCAGGATCGCCACCTCCGGCGCATTGACAATGGGCGTAAAGGCGGTGCCGCCGATACCACCCAGGCTGGAGATGGAAAAACATCCGCCTTGCATGTCCCCGGGTGACAGCTTGCCTTCACGGGCCCTGCCACTGATCTCCATCAGCTCACGGGCGAGGTCCAACACGCCTTTCTGGTCCACCTCCCTTATCACCGGCACCACCAGACCGTTCGGGGTATCCACTGCAACGCCGATGTGCACATACTTACGATAGATCAGGCTTTCACCATCCACTGAGAGGGCCGCATTGAACACCGGCATCTCCCGCAGGGCCGCAGCCACCGCCTTCATCAGGAAGGGCATGAAGGTCAGGCGCACATCCTGCCTTGAAGCCTCTTCCTTCTGCATCTTGCGAAACGCCTCCAGTTCGGTGATGTCGGCCTCGTCGAACTGGGTGACATGGGGCACGCTCAACCAGCAGCGGTGCAGATGGGCCCCGCTCAGCTTCTTGATCCGACTCAAAGGTTGGCTGTCGACCTCGCCAAACTTGGCATAATCGATTTCCGGCCCAGAGGGGATGGCGAACCCGGCACCAGAAGCCGGTGACGGCCGAGCGCCCTTCAGGGAGGACTTGACGAAGTTCTGCACATCGTCCTTGACGATCCGCCCTTTCGGTCCCGTGCCGCTCACCAGATTGAGGTCTACCCCCAGCTCCCGGGCGAAGCGCCGCACCGCGGGGCTGGCATGGGTGGGCTTGCTGTGTACCTCGGCTTCACTGATCGACAGGGGCGGGGCCGTGGGCGCCTTTTCCCCCGGCCGACGCTGGGTGGTCCGCTCCGGTTGCGGGCTGGGTGCCGGCGCCTGCACCGTCTCCACCTCTTCCGCCGCGGGTTCAGGGGCAGGGGATTCCGTGGACTCGGCTTCGGCCGGTCCCTCGCTCAGCTCCATGGTGACCAGCTTGGCTCCCTCACCGACCCGGTCACCGACCTTGATCAGCACCGCCTTTACCACACCCGCATGCGGGGATGGAATCTCCATCGTCGCCTTGTCACTCTCCAGAGTGATCAGCGAGTCCTCGACGGCTAACTGATCGCCACTGGAAACCATGACCTCGATAACCTCGACCTCGTCGAAGTCACCGATATCGGGTAATAAAACATCTGTTATCTTGCCCACATCAATTCCTCTGCCGTGTCAACGGCGAAAAGGTCCGCTCAAACCCATCTTCCTGGAGACCCTTGGGATCCTGCACTCGATTGAGGGTTCTGGTTGTTGCATAAGCCTGTCTGAGATACACGGTTGCCGTGCTAACCGGAACAGCCTTTAGATCAATACTCGGCATTCTACACAGTGGTTGGATTCGGTTTATCCGGATCGATCTTGTATTTCGCGATCGCCTTACTGACCGCCTCTTGCCCGATCTCGCCCTCGTCTGCCAGGGCCTTGAGTGCGGCCAGGGTCACATAGTAACGGTTGACCTCGAAAAACTTGCGCAGCTGGCTGCGCATATCGCTACGGCCAAAGCCATCGGTACCCAACACCGTATAGTGGGCGTGGATGAAGGAACGGATCTGGTCCGCATAGCTGCGGATATAGTCGGTCGCTGCAATCACCGGACCCTGACTACCCTGCAGTTGGGTTTGCACATAGCTGACCCGGGGCTTGCCTTCTGGATGCAACATATTCCAACGTTGTGCGTCTAGTCCGTCCCGACGCAGCTCGTTGAAACTGGTAACGCTCCAGACATCCGCAGAGACACTGAAATCCTTATCCAGGAGTTCGGCGGCAGCAATCACCTCACGCAGAATGGTGCCGCTGCCCAGCAGTTGCACCCGCTTCTTGCGTTTGCCGCCTTTCTGATAGAGATAGAGGCCACGCCGGATGCCCTCTTCAGCGCCCTCGGGCATGGCGGGCTGCAGATAGTTCTCGTTCATCACCGAGATGTAGTAGAAGATGTTCTCCTGCTCCTGGTACATGCGTCGCATACCGTCCTGCACGATCACCGCCAGTTCATAGGCGAAGGCCGGATCGTAGGCGACACAGTTGGGAATGGTGGCGGCCACCAGATGGCTGTGACCGTCCTGGTGCTGCAGACCCTCGCCGGCCAGGGTGGTGCGTCCGGCGGTCCCCCCCATGAGGAAGCCTCGCGCCTGCATATCGCCGGCCGCCCAGGCCAGGTCACCGACCCGCTGAAAGCCGAACATGGAATAGTAGATGTAGAAAGGGATCATGCTGACCCCGTGGTTGCTGTAGGCGGTGGCCGCAGCAATCCAGGAGGACATGGCGCCTGCCTCGTTGATGCCTTCCTGCAGGATCTGGCCTTTCTTGTCCTCCCGGTAGAACATCACCTGATCCGCATCCACCGGTTCGTAGAGCTGGCCTACCGATGAGTAGATACCGAGCTGGCGGAACATGCCCTCCATGCCGAAGGTACGGGCCTCGTCGGGAATGATCGGTACCACCTGCTTGCCGATCTGCTTGTCGCGGATCAGCATATTGAGCAAACGGACGAATGCCATCGTGGTGGACTGCTCCCGATCCCCGCTGCCCTCCAGCAACGCCTTGAAACTGTCGAGTGCCGGTACCTGCAGTGTCGGCACCTGGGTGCGGCGCTGTGGCATGTAACCCCCCAGGGTCTTGCGTCGATCATGCATGTACTGCATCTCTGCACTGTCCGCTGGTGGTTTGTAGAAGGGTGCGGAGCCGATCATGTCGTCGCCGATCGGAATATTGAAGCGGTCGCGGAAGGCCTTGAGCGCCGCCTCACCCATCTTCTTCTGGGAATGGGTGATGTTCTGACCCTCGCCGGCCACACCCATGCCATAGCCCTTGACGGTCTTGGCCAGGATTACCGTTGGCTGGCCTTTGTGAGCCACCGCCTCAGCATAGGCCGCGTAGACCTTGTGGGGATCGTGGCCACCACGGTTGAGGCGCCAGATGTCCTCATCGGTCATATCGGCGACCATCTCTTCGAGTTCCGGATACTTGCCGAAGAAGTGCTCCCGGGTATAGGCGCCGCCCTTGGCCTTGTAGGCCTGATAGTCGCCATCCACCGCCTCTTCCATGCGCTTCAGCATCAAACCCTGTTTGTCCCTCGCGAACAGCGGATCCCAGTAACCGCCCCAGATCACCTTGAGTACATTCCAGCCGGCACCGCGGAACACCGCCTCCAGCTCCTGAATGATCTTACCGTTGCCGCGCACCGGACCGTCCAGGCG
>JASJBU010000038.1 GCA_030066355.1 Gammaproteobacteria bacterium
TATTCTTGACTAGACTTGCTCCTAAAAGGGAAAAAATCGACAACTTTTTTTGCTCAGCGGTGAGTCTCAAGGTCAGGTGGTTATTTGATCCAACCCTACCTTCGGGTTCAAAGACTATCGCGCTTGATGGAGTCTAACATGTCAAAGTTCGGTGCCTTTTGTGTGCTAATTTCGTTTACCTTGGCATGCTGGTCAGAGGAAAAGGCCAGATATGTGGAGCCAGCTTATGAATTGCCCAAGGTCGTGTATGAATTCTATCTCGACGATCCGGCAAAGATGTCAGCAGCGCTCTATTGGGTGAGGGCTTTGATCAATCCCTTGACTGAATCCCCTTATGACATGGCGCCGGATTTCATGGATATCAAATTGGTCATTCACGGATCAGAAATCGTTACACTGGTAAAGAAAAACTACCCGCTCTATCGCGACGTTGTAGAGCGGATGCGTTACTATGCCGCCTTGGGTGTCGAATTCAAGGTCTGTAAACTGGCGGCGGAGGACTATCACTATGACCTGGATGATTTCTACGAATTCATCGAACTGGTCCCTTCGGCATTCACAGAATTGGTGCATTGGCAACAGCAGGGATATGCTTTGATTATACCTCAGGTTTTCTTACGCACTCGATCACTCGAGGAGATCCGATAGTCTGGATCCGCATGCCTATGTAAGCGACGCATTACGAGGCAAGGTTTAGTGACCTAGTCAGACTTCGAGATGGGTGCAGATACGGCCTAGTTCCCGATAGCTTTTGTTCAGCCAAGTTTTGACCCGTTGTCTTTCCAGAATTCCCAATGTGGGCCCCAAATCCGCATTGGTGTTATTTGCCGCTGCCCAGAAGCTTGCGCTGATATGATCAATCTTACGCATGGTGGGGGTATGTAAGGCATATAGGTCAAAAAAATGGGCACCCACCGCCTTGGCGCGTGAAATGGTTGGGGATAGGTCCAAGTGATTGAAGTCGTTGCCGCGGCCCAGATTTCGCACGATGACATACTTGGGTGATTCCCCGTAGGTATCCAGTATCTGTTGTAAGAGCACCAAGCTGTCTTTACCGTCATCCATGACATGCCAAAATGTCAGTGACAGTTCAAGCTCCATGGCGAGTTCCAACAGTCCTGAGTCGACAATCCATCGACTCAGGGGTTTGGCAGTCTGCGCCGCCAGATCCACGATGGCGCAAGTGGCAGTGTCGGCAGTTTGTTCGGCAATGCGGTCGGCACTCTCGAAACTGTTGATGTCAACGGCTTCCGAGTAGTCTGAGTAATAACGCAGCATGGCGCCATGCGACAGGTCTGCATCGTAGGCTTTGAAAGGTATCTCTCGATCGATGCAATACTGGGCGAGCAGGCGGGCCATGACGGATTTTCCTACCCCGCCTTTTTCTCCGCCGATGAAATGGATTTGGCTCATCAAGGGCTATCCCGTGGTCTTGTATTTTATATTAGTAGGCCGCTGATCGGTGTCTCTTTATTCTCAGTGTTGTTCGTATGATGGCGGGGCGGTGCCCATGGCTTTGCTCTGCATCTTCATCAGTTCATGCTCAATACCCGCGGCATGTGTCAGTTCGGCGACGTTCTGTTTGGTAAAAAAACCATCGAAATCACCGAAACGCTGAACATACTCAATGATCAGTGAGGAGTGTTCCGAAGCGCCGGAGAAAATCTGTTTGATGCCTTCCTCTCTCGAGCCGATGACATCGAGTAGGAACTTCTTGCCTTGTCGAGCAATGGCATTCACCACATAGTCGATATTTTCTATGCCATTATGTTCACCGTCGTGTACTCCGATTGCGAGATGGTGCAAGCGGGGACCGTAGTTGCGAACGAAGGTCTCGGTAGGTGAGGGCAGGCGTTCCAGGTGGTTGACGAAATAGGGTGTGTTGTTGGCGGTGAAGACCTTCGCTGGACTGTAGATCTCATCCTCGAAATGTACACTTTTGGTGACATTGGTGGAGGAGTTCTGGTCCTTGATATCGTACGAACCCCAATAGTAATAGCTGGAAAGCGATAACCATTCGAGGATCGCGGTTTCGCGGTTCTGACTGTAGATGCGAGTCGCCAGGTGGTCGATAGGGGTCAGCAGCCTCTCTATGGCGCATTGCGACTGCAATTCTTTGGCCTCCAGATAGGCTGTCTGCACGTCATCGCGAATACTTGACAGACCCAGGGAGTAGATACGCAGTTGATCTTGCGGCCGCTCCATGTACGCAACGATATTATGGGTATAGGGTGAGGGTTTGCTGACCGCCAGGTTGCCGGGAAGCTCGAGGCGGCGGATATCATCCTGAGAAAAGAAGCGGAATTCCCGTTCTTGCTGTAAGCGGATCACATCACTCATTTTCTCCACCCGCAGAATCTCTCCCATATAACGGCTGTTCGGTTTACTGGCCCCGATTGGATAGACTTCGTTCAAACTGCGGAAAATGCCCTGGATGGTCGGGTCTTTAACCTCTCTAACCAGTAGATCGGGTGAATGCATATCGATGCGTAACACATGGGTCCAATGAGATTCGCTCTCCAGGGTCACCAGGTAGTGGTAGGGTGTCATCAGGCAGAGTTCACCCACGTAACGGACGGAGTGGCCGGGGTCGACGGTGATCATCAGGGCTTCGATCTGGCCGATCATGTCGGTCAGTCCGACACGATCACGTTCCGCCAAAAGCTTCTTTAGGTAGTGTTCGAAAAACTCAGAATTTTCTTTATCTCCGTGCCGTTGAAAAGACAGTGACTTCATTTGCTGCTGTTCCTAAATTGACTCTCTGGTGAATACAACAATCCCGTGGGATATTGGAGTGTTTATAAGCAAATACCGATCCAGATAAATAATATGACGCTGATTCAGACACATAGTCATGCCATACGCTGCTGATTGGAGGTATGCTGCATCCTTTTGGAACATATCTCGTGCGGTGCCTCCAGAAGTGCGAGCTGCTGGTGCATGGGCCGGTTGTGAAACACACTGAATCAGATCGGTAGTGTGACAGGGGATGCTGAAACAACCTGAAGCAGTATACCGGAGGCCAGCTGGTATAATTGGAAAGTAGGTCCCAATTGGTAAATTGGATTGTAACTAGACTGTCTGTGATATTTAGTCGCAAGTCTATAGATCCACGCTCTCTAGCCAGTTTTTTTCCTGGGTCTGTCCGGTTGGTTTTCGGTAAGACGCGCGGCATTATCAAATGTATGAATAACAAAAATGCACTTAGGGCCGTTATCAAATATCGGGCGAAGCCAAGTTACCTCAGACAAATCTGTCATTGAGGAGTTGGAGCAACGCGTCAGGTATGAACAGGTCGCCCTGTTATACCGTAATTCCGTAACCGGTTACCTGGTCAGTGTAGTGGTCGGTGCATTGATGATCGTTGCACTCAGCAATCAACTGCCCATCGCTCATCTCATCATTTGGTATGCGGGCTTACTGCTCGTGACAGGGGCAAGATACTACCTGTCTTATCGCTATTCACTCAGTTCGGATGAGGAGAGACGAGCCGCAAGCTGGGAAACCTGGTTCTTGTGGGGTACAGGTTGTGCCGGTCTTGCCTGGGGCCTGTCGATTATCGTCCTTTTTCCAGAAGAATCCGTAATACATCAGTTTTTTATCGCCCTCACACTGGCGGGTCTGGTGGGTGGGTCGGTGGCGATCTTCTCCGCTCGATATCAGGCCTATCTGGCTTTTTCCTTGACCATACTTTTGCCTGTCATCCTGCGTTTTTTATATGTCAATGACGCTGTACACACTGTTTTGGCGATTATGGTGCTTGTCTATCTGGCGGGGATGAGCATGACCTCGAGAAATACCGAAAAGGCCATTAAAATCGCTTTGATGCTGCGTTTTGACAACCAGGATCTGACCGATCAGATATCCATTCGCAGGCAAACAGAAGAGGCTTTAAGAGTCAGCGAGTCAAGGTTCAGGGATTTCACCGAATCGGCGGCGGATTTCTATTGGGAACTCGACGATCAATATCGCTTTACCGATGTTTCCGAACGATTTAAGAGAATCACCGGTCTGCCTCGGGAGTCGGTGATAGGCAAGATGTGTCAGGAGGTGTTCGGCAAGAATTGTCAGCCCACCGATCAGCTCAATACCTTGTTGGACCGCCTGGAGAACCATGCTGGTTTCGATAACCTCGAGCTCGACTGGGTGAACGGTGAATCACTCAAGTGCCAGCTGCAACTCAGTGCCAAGCCATTGGCCGATGAAGACGGTCTATTCATGGGCTATCGCGGTGTCGGTCGTGATGTCACCGAAGAGCGACGTATCGCCCAACTGATCAAACATCAGGCGACGCACGATGATCTGACCGGACTGGTCAATCGTCGGGAGTTCATGCGACGTCTTGAGAATGCCCTGGAACACACTAAGCAGGGTGGTTCGTCCTGCACACTCTGTTATATGGATCTCGATCAGTTCAAGATCGTCAACGATACCGTCGGTCATGCAGCCGGCGATGCCTTGCTCAAGGAGTTTTCCGGCCTGCTGCATGGCAGGTTACGAACGCGGGACACCCTATCCCGGGTCGGTGGTGATGAATTCGCCCTCTTGCTGGAGAATTGTTCGCTGGAATCCGCGATACAAATAGCCGAGTCGCTGTTGGCCACCTTGGGTGAGTTTCGTTTTACCTGGGAATCCAAGGAGTTCCAGATCGGTGCGAGCATTGGCATCGTTCCGCTGGATTCGGAGACCGAAACCGCTTTACAGGTCTTGAGCCATGCGGATTTGGCCTGCTACACCGCGAAAGAATTGGGCCGCAATCGTATCCATATCTACCAATCGGGAGATATCGAACTGACCCGCATGGAGCAGGAGATGTCGCTGGTCTCCAAACTGCAGGATGCCTTGCGGGACAACCTTTTTCAACTCTATCGCCAACCCATCTATAGATTGGAAAACAATCAGATATCGCATTATGAGGTTTTGCTGAGATTGGAGTATTCGCCAAGCAATCTGCTCTTGCCGAGGACCTTTATTCCCGCGGCAGAACGCTATGGCATCATGCAAGAGATTGATCGCTGGGTCATCGCCAGGGCGATTGCGGATTATGCCGATCGCTATGGAAACTCATCCGCTGTCTCCTATTCAATCAACCTTTCCGGCAATAGCCTGAATGATCCGAGTCTGTTCGACTGGATAGATAAGCATCTGAATCAGTGGCGTGTCTTACCCAAATCCATCTGTTTCGAGATTACAGAAACCGCCGCCATCCGCAATCTCAATCAAGCGAAGGACCTCATTCAGGCGCTGAAGGCCAAGGGTTGCCATTTTGCCTTGGATGATTTTGGTAGCGGACTCAGTTCCTTTGCATATGTCAAATACCTTCCGGTCGACTATCTCAAGATCGATGGTGGATTTGTGCGAGACATGGAGAACGATTCTACCGCGAGTGCCATGGTGACGGCCATCAATGAAATGGGGCACGCATTGGGTATTCGAACGGTTGCCGAGCATGTCGAAAGCGACTCCGCGCTATTGGCCCTGCGAGAGATCGAAGTGGACTACGTGCAGGGAAATACGCTAGGAGAGCCAACGCTGTTGTATCCTTCGGCATCGGTTTGATCGATTGTCCTAACAGTTGTTCTCACAATTCAGAAACTCAGTAAATTAACGCTTACTGAATGAGAATATTTCTCAAGCTTCCCGGACGCCGGCCGAAAGACTCTGCACAGACCAGCAGATCTCGGGAAAATGACCATGTTCGGTGTTGATTTAAACAACCTCAGCCATTTCAGACCTCATCATCAGCAGCAGATGGCAAGAAGTCCGGTGTCGTCTTGGGTTGCCACCGGGCTAGATGACTCGACACAGGGGTTTCAGCGGGCGAACCCGTTGGATAGAATTCAGCAGATAGTCAACCATCGTGTGTCACAACACTTGGGCTCCCCGGAACGTAGCGCACCCTTCAATGCCCAAAACACCGCCTTCGATGCCGAGGAGGTGGCGGGTAACGTGTTGGGTATGGTACAGAGTCGATTGAACCAGGCCACCGCCGAGGGTGCCGATGACCAACAGTTGCAAGCGATGCGCGAGCAGGCGAAACAAGGCATAGAGCAAGGCATAGCCGAGTCCAAAGAGTATCTGAGCGGTATGGGCATGCTGAACGAAATGGTGGAAGAAGGGATAGACCGGGTGCGGGATCTTCTGTCGCAAGGTCTGCAATCGGATGATGACATGACGAGCCAAGAGGTTGTCGGAACCAAGGTGATCGATGCCTCACACTATTTCAAACAGACGGCCGAGACCTCCTTCGAGTTAGAGATAGAGACCCGGGATGGTGACCAGGTAACCCTGAAATTCGAGCAGGTCAACAGTGAAGAAGGGTTTCTCTCTTATCAGCAAACAGCGGACAGTGAAGCGTTCAGTACCGGTCATACGGTCTTATCGGACAGTCGTTTCGAGCTGTCCGTGGAAGGTGAGTTGGATGAACAGGAATTGGCGGCCATAACCGATTTCACGCAAAACCTGGAACAGGTCAGCAACAGTTTTTATGACGGTAACGTACAGGCGGCTCTCGAACAGGGCATGCAATTGGGATACGACACCGATGAGATCGCCGGCTTCGCCCTCGAACTGGAGTACAGTCAGAGCAGCGTGGCGACGACCAGATACCGAGAAGTCAGCTCACTGGGGCAGGAAGAGCAGTCCAAGCTGCCCGGCTTGGAGCAGTTAGGAGCATTGCTTGGCCAGCTCAGGAATGCATTCACTCAGGCCGAAGATCAGATGGCACAGGTCGAACAGGCCGGTGCCGGGCTGCTCACGAATTTTATCTCACACCACCCGAAAGCCACGGATTTTTCCGAGTTGTTACAGCAACATGGTGACGAAGAGCTCGAAGACGTGGTCGGCCAGCTCGTGGGGCATGTCTCCGATGATCATGAGGCTGAACACGACGACTGAGCGATAAACCGGCCGCGCCGACGCCACCGCATTTGGGTGGCATTGGCTGGCCCTATTGACCCATTTCTACTTCCCGGGTCAGACTGCGGCGCTTAAACGCTTGTACTTGATGCGGTGGGGCTGGTCTGCCTCCATTCCCAGGCGTTGCTTCCGATCCGCCTCATAATCCGCGTAGTTTCCCTCGAACCAGACCACCTTCGAATCGCTCTCGAAGGCCAGAATATGGGTGGCGATGCGGTCCAGGAACCAGCGGTCATGGCTGATGATCACCGCACATCCGGGAAACGTCAGCAGCGCCTCTTCCAGTGCACGCAGAGTCTCCACGTCCAGGTCGTTGGTGGGTTCGTCGAGCAGCAACAGATTGCCGCCGCTCTTCAGCAGTTTGGCCAGATGAACCCGGTTGCGCTCGCCGCCGGACAGATCGCCGATGCGTTTCTGCTGATCCGAACCCTTGAAGTTGAATCGGCTGACATAGGCCCGGGACTGCATCTCGAAACGGTCTACGCTGATGATGTCCTGGCTGTCAGAGATCTCCTCCCATACTGTCTTGCTGCCATCCAGCGAATCACGACTCTGATCGACGTAAGCGGTTTGCACGCTGTCGCCGATACGCATTTCTCCACTATCGGCGGTCTCCTGACCGGTGATGATGCGGAACAGGGTGGTTTTACCTGCGCCGTTCGGTCCGATAATGCCGACGATGCCGCCCTTCGGTAGATTAAAGGTGATGTCGTCATACAGCACACGATCACCATAGGCCTTACTCAAGCCCTTCGCCTCGATGACCAGGTCGCCCAATCTGGGGCCGGGCGGGATATAGATCTCGTTGGTCTCGTTGCGCTTTTGGAAATCCTGAGATTGCAGCTCGTCGAAGCGTTGTAGTCGCGCTTTACTCTTGGCATGCCGGCCTTTCGGATTGGTGCGTACCCATTCCAGTTCCCGCTTCATGGTCTTGATATGAGCGGCCTCCTGCTTCTGCTCATTCTCGAGACGTTGCTCCTTCTGCTCCAGCCAGGAGGAATAGTTACCCTCCCAGGGGATGCCGTAACCCCGGTCCAGTTCGAGGATCCAGCCTGCTACGTTATCGAGAAAATAGCGGTCATGGGTCACCGCAACCACCGTACCGGGGTATTCGTGGAGGAACCGCTCCAGCCAGGCCACCGATTCCGCATCCAGATGGTTGGTAGGTTCGTCCAGCAGCAGCATGTCCGGTTTTTCCAGCAACAGCCGGCAGAGTGCTACACGACGTCGCTCACCGCCCGAGAGTTTACTGACATCCGACTCCCAAGGTGGTAGACGCAACGCATCCGCGGCAATCTCCAGTTGCCGTTCGATGTTGTGTCCATCGGTGGCCTGGATGATGTTTTCCAACTCGGCCTGCTCCTTGGCCAAGGCATCGAAATCCGCATCGGGCTCGGCATAGGCCGCATAGACCTCATCCAGTCGCTGTAGTGCATGTTTGACCTCGCCCAGCGCCTCTTCCACATTACCCCGCACGTCCTTGCTTGCATCCAACTGTGGCTCCTGAGGCAGATAACCAATCCTTATACCGGCTTGTGGACGTGCTTCCCCTTCAATCTCGGTATCGATACCGGCCATGATCTTGAGCAGGGTCGATTTGCCCGAGCCATTCAGCCCCAGTACACCGATCTTGGCGCCAGGGAAAAATGACAACGAGATGTCACGCAGGATTAACTGCTTGGGTGGGACGATTTTCCCCACCCGGTTCATAGTGTAGATGTATTGGGCCATTGTTTCGGGTGTATGAGTCTCAAGTAGTTCTGTTGAATAAACTCCAATTCTATCACGGGGCTTTTGTGTGTCTCCATGAGTGCCAAGGGTGCTTGATGTTCGGGGTTCAAGGTTTAGAAATACTCCCGGGGGTCGCTAAAGTTGCAACCTGTGTTTCCTACCATGCAAAATATCATCCCGTGTTTTTGCATCTGGCAGACAGGATTTCCTTCTCTTTTGGAGAGTTACTGTGGTTCCACTCAGATAAGATGAGGTCTAAATGGAGATTGATGTAAAAAAGCGCAATGCGAGTAAAGCGGTTGGTATTTTTATTGCGATCGCTTTTCTGCTGTTTCTGGCAAGTCAGCTTTTCGTCACCGTACCAGCCGGTCATGTAGCGGTGGCCACTCTGTTCGGTGACGTGCAACAGGAACCCTATACGGAAGGTCTGCATGTACCGGTCAACCCTCTCTACAATTGGTTCCTTTTCGATGTGCGACAGAAAAGTCACAAGGAGACGGCCAATGTACCCTCTCAAGATCAATTACAGACCCGGCTCGACGTCAGCGTCCAGTACCGCCTGGTGAAGGAGATGGCGCCACAGATCCTGCAAGGTACGGGGACTGCCCAGGACGCGGTTCGGGTGCATCTGGTGCCAAAACTGCGTTCTTTGTTGCGGGAACAGGGCAAGTCAATCAAACGGGCAGAGGACTTCTTTCAGGAACAAACCCAGAATATGTTGCAAGTGGCTTTGTTGGAGGGCTTGCAAACATATCTTGAGCCAAAGGGTATGGAGGTGCAGGCCGTACTGATTCGGGACATCAACCTGCCCCCGTTTATCACCAAGGCCATCGAAGCCAAGAAAGAGCGGGAGCAAGAGGTGGAGAAACAGAAGGCGGAACTCGAGCGATTCCGCACAGAACAGCAACAGAA
>JASJBU010000265.1 GCA_030066355.1 Gammaproteobacteria bacterium
ATCGACGGATTGTCGGACTTGCGGGAAATCTTGTCGATTTCGTCGATATAAACAATGCCGGTCTGCGCCTTTTCCACATCGTAGTCGCACTTCTGCAGCAGTTTTTGGATGATGTTTTCCACATCCTCGCCTACATACCCGGCCTCGGTTAGGGTCGTCGCATCAGCGATGGTGAATGGCACGTTGAGCAGTCTGGCGAGGGTCTCGGCAAGCAGGGTCTTGCCTGATCCGGTCGGCCCGATCAGCAGGATATTGGATTTGGCCAGTTCAACATCGCTCTCTTTGCCGATACTCTCCAACCGCTTGTAGTGGTTGTAGACGGCCACGGAAAGGACCTTTTTCGCCCTGGCCTGGCCGATGACGTATTGATCCAGGGTTTTGTTGATCTCATGGGGCTTCGGCAGCTTACCAGTGCTCTCGTCACCGCTGTCCTGCATCTCCTCGCGGATGATGTCGTTGCATAGTTCCACGCACTCATCGCAGATAAAAACCGACGGGCCGGCGATCAGTTTACGCACTTCATGCTGGCTTTTCCCACAAAAGGAACAATACAACAGTTTTCCGTCGTCGCCCTTTCCGTTTTTGTCTCCGCTCATACCACTCCCCCCTGCGAGGATCTTTACTCAGACTCCATCATATCCAACTGCACCCAGATGGCAAGGCTCCAGTCACAGTCTGGGAATACAATATCCGGTTGCGATTCCAGGTTTCAACCGCGCATCGCCCGAGGTTATGCCTCTGTGCCGGCGTTTCGATTCGCCAGAACCTTATCGATCAGACCGTATGAAACAGACTCTTCACCACCCATGAAGTTGTCCCGCTCGGTGTCCCGGGCGATGGTCTCCAGAGACTGTCCCGTGTGCTGCGCCATGATGGTATTCAGGCGCTCCCGCAATAACAGAATCTCCTTCGCATGGATCTCGATATCCGTGGCCTGCCCCTGAAACCCGCCGAGCGGCTGATGGATCATCATCCGTGAATTGGGCAAACAGTAACGTTTACCCTTCGCCCCGCCGGTCAATAACAGGGCTCCCATGCTGGCTGCCTGGCCGATGCACATGGTGCTCACGTCCGGACGCACAAACTGCATGGTGTCGTAGATCGACAATCCCGCGGTAACCGAGCCACCCGGTGAGTTGATGTAGAGATGGATGTCCTTGTCCGGATTCTCCGACTCAAGAAACAACATCTGCGCCACTACCAGGTTGGCCATGTGGTCTTCCACCGGACCCACCAGAAAGATGACCCGTTCCTTGAGCAGCCGTGAATAGATATCAAACGAACGCTCACCGCGCGCTGTCTGTTCGATGACGATTGGGACTAAGCCCAAACTTTTCGGATCTAATCCGCCCATATGCAGTGTATCGGTCATTACTTCACCATCCTTTAGACTGGAACCCGGTTGTGTTGGATTCCTGAGCTGCGCAGGGTTGTGCTGCCGCAGGATATCCACACTCATAATCCACTAAGCTTCCGCCGTCAACGCCGCAAAAGTCGTCTGCTCATCCGTCACATTGGCTTGCTCGAGCACCCAGTCAACCACCTGGTCTTCGAGTACCAGGTTCTGTACGGCTGCGAGCTGTTCACGGTTCGAGTAATAATGCTGTACCACTTCTGCAGGCGTCTCGTAGCTGGAAGCGTATTCCTCGACGGTTTCCCGAACCCGCTCAGCATCCAGCTCTATCTCATTCTGTTTGATGATCTCCGCGATCAATAACCCAAGGGAGACACGCCGCTTCGCCTGGTCTTCAAACATCTCACGCGGCAATTCGATGGAGCCCGAACCCTCGCGCAATTGGCTGCGAGTCTGCTTACGTAACGCCTCGATCTCCTCTTCCACCAGCGCCGACGGTATGTCAATCTGATTGCTGTTGTAGATCATGTCCATGGCCTGGCTCTTTATTCTGGCCCGGGTGCGCTGTTTGAGTTCCCGCTGCATGTTTTCACGGATGTCCGCTCTCAGCTTATCCACGCCTTCCTCGGCACCGAATTCCTTGGCGAACGTCTCATCCACCTCAGGCAGCACCTCTTCCGCCACCTCATTGACTTCCACCTCGAACGTTACCGGCTTTCCGGCCAATTCATCCACCCGGTAATCTTCAGGGAATTTGAGCTCCAGCGTACGTTTTTCCTCTTTTACGACACCGATCAGCCCCGTCTCGAACCCCTCGATCATGCTCTTCGAACCCAGCACCAGAGGCACATCATCCGCCGAGCCGCCTTCGAACGCCTCTCCGCCGATCAGGCCCTTGAAGTTGATCTTGACCTGATCACCCTCGCTCGCGCCCCGCTCCACCGGACTCCAGGTCACCCGCTGCTTACGCAGTTTTTCGAGCATCTCGGCGACATCCTCATCGGTAATCTCGGCCACCGGTCTGACAATCTCACCGTCCAGCTTGGCCAGCTCAATCTCCGGCATCACCTCGAGCGTGGCGGTGTAGCTGAACACCCCCTCATTCTCTGATTTCACAGGCTCAATCTTGGGCATACCCGCCGGTACCAGCTTCTCTTGATCGATGGCCTCCTGGTAGCTGGACTCGATCATCTGCCCGTAGACTTCCTGTAGTACCTGGCCGCCATAGCGCCGGCGCAGCATGTTCATTGGCACCTTACCGGGACGAAAACCATCCATTTTGGCGGTCCGGCCGATCTGTTTGAGGCGTTTGGTGACTGCCTTCTCTATCTCGCCAGCCGGCAGTTCCACGGTCATACGCCGCTCAAGACCTTCACCCGATTCCACCGAAACTTGCATCTATCCTCTCCCGGCAGAACTGGCTGCCTTCAACAATCTCTTATTACACTTGGAAATCTACCGGCCGGGAGAACTACCCACGCCGGGAAGATGGTGCGAAAGGAGAGACTCGAACTCTCACGGGTTACCCCACAGGAACCTAAATCCAGCGCGTCTACCAATTCCGCCACTTTCGCGTCGTAGTCAAGCAATAGGGAGCTACAACGCCCCTCTCCTGCATAAGCGATCGATTATACCGAGTAAATTGCTCAGTAGCCAAAGCATTTCCCGACAACTCAATTCACTTCGACCCGATCGACCCGTTGGAAGCCCCTCGGCAGTTTGTTACCCCGCCTACCGCGCTCACCCTGATAATTGTCCAGATCGCCGGGCTTGAGCTTGAGGTGTCGCTTACCGGCATAGGCTGTCAAACTGCCGCCTTCCGGCACTACGGCCAGAATATTCAGGAATTCCTCTCGGGATTCAACCCGCTTGGCGGGTATTCCAATGATTTTGTTGCCTTTACCTCTGGCCAACTCCGGCAATTCGGCAACCGGGAAGACCAGCATCCGACCTTCATTGGTGATCGCCACCAATCGATCACTCACCGGATCCTGCAAGCTGGCCGGTGACAACACCCGGGAACCGCTGGGCAAAGTCAACAGGGCCTTCCCCGCCTTGTTTTTGGCAAACATCGCATCGAGCTTGACTCGGAAACCGTAACCGGCATCTGAAGCCAGCAGGTAGTTGGTCTCGGGCTCTCCCCCCAGCACTGCGACAAAACCAGACCCGGCAGGCGGCGCCAGACGGCCGGTGAGCGGTTCGCCCTGCCCTCGGGCCGACGGTAGGGTATGGGCCTGCAAGGAGTAACTGCGCCCGCTGCTGTCCAGAAACACCGCTTGTTGATTGCTGCGCAGTCTGGCACAGGCCAGATAACGGTCACCCGCCTTGTAATTGAGTCCTGCCGGATCGATCTCGTGGCCTTTGGCGACCCTTGCCCAACCCTTCTCGGAGAGCACCACCGTGACCGGCTCGCTGGGGGTCAGCTCGGTCTCATCCAGGGCTTCGGCGGCGGGCCGTTCGAGGATCGGTGAACGCCGTGCATCACCGTATTTCTCCGCATCAGCCTGGATCTCTTTGCGGATCAAGGTGCGTAGACGCTGTTTGGAACCCAAGGTCTTCTCCAACCGATTGCGCTCATCCTCCAAGGCTTCCTGCTCGCCGCGGATCTTGATCTCCTCAAGCTTGGCCAGATGACGCAGACGCAAATTGAGAATCGCCTCCGCCTGCCGCTCCGAGAGCCGAAAGCGGTTCATCAATTCCGCCTTGGGATCGTCCTCGTAGCGGATGATGGCGATCACCTCGTCGATATTCAGGTAGGCGATCATCAACCCTTCGAGGATGTGCAGACGGTCGAGTACCTGATCCAATCGGTACTGCAGGCGCCGTCTCACCGTCTCGGTGCGGAACGCCAGCCACTCCTTGAGCAGCCCCAGCAGATCCTTGACCGCCGGCCGGCCATTGGTGCCGATCAGATTGAGGTTGACCCGGTAAGTACGTTCCAGATCCGTGGTGGCAAACAGATGCGACATCAGGCGCGCCACATCCACCCGATTGGAGCGTGGCACGATGACCAGGCGGGTTGGATTTTCGTGATCCGACTCATCGCGCAGGTCCTCCACCATGGGCAACTTCTTGGCCTGCATCTGACTGGCGATCTGTTCCAGAACCCGGGCTCCCGAGACTTGATGGGGCAGATTGGTGATGATGATATCGCCCAATTCCCGCTCATAGCTGGCACGCATGCGGATGGAACCATTGCCGGTCGCATACAGTTTCAACAGATCGGCTGTGGGGGTGATGATCTCCGCCTCGGTCGGATAGTCCGGCCCCTGAATATACTGCAACAGATCGGGCAGGGAGGCCTTGGGTGACTCCAGCAGGTGGATGCAGGCACTGGCCACCTCACGCAGATTGTGCGGGGGTATGTCCGTGGCCATACCCACCGCGATACCGGAGGCGCCGTTGAGTAAGACATTCGGCAGCCTGGCGGGCAGCATTACCGGCTCCCGCAGGGTACCATCAAAATTGGGTTGCCAATCCACTGTCCCCTGGCCCAACTCCTGTAACAGCACCTGGGCATACTGGGTGAGACGCGATTCAGTGTAGCGCATCGCCGCGAATGATTTAGGATCGTCCGGCGATCCCCAATTACCCTGACCGTCCACCAGCGGATAGCGGTAAGAGAAGTCCTGGGCCATCAGGACCATCGCCTCGTAGCAGGCACTATCCCCATGGGGATGGAATTTACCCAACACATCACCCACGGTGCGGGCCGACTTCTTGAATTTCGCGGTGGCGCTCAGACCCAGTTCCGACATCGCATAGACGATGCGCCGCTGTACCGGCTTGAGGCCATCACCGATATGCGGCAGAGCCCGATCGAGGATGACATACATGGAATAGTCCAGGT
>JASJBU010000266.1 GCA_030066355.1 Gammaproteobacteria bacterium
CAGCCCCATGCAATGCGACATATTCCAGGACCTCCTGAATCGGATGAGACCTTAAAAAATCCTGTCTAGTCGTCAGTGAGTGGTGTTCTTGGTTGACCCCTGCAAGTATTTTCGACAGATGACGATTGGCAAATTCTCGCACATCTCGATCTTGTTCATCGCCGATCGCCTTCCAGAGAAACTTCAGGTCGTGTATGCGACTCAGAGCCGCTTTGCGAATCTCGGCAAATTCATCTTCGCGCGCAACCTGCTGCAGCGCTTTCGCATGATCCTCTGCCATAACTTCCACCGCCTGTCGACGGACTTCTGGATTGGGGTGTTGCCATTTTGGTCTAAAAAAACGCATCAGGGGCATGAAAAAAACTCTCCATCTCTCCTAGAAAGTGAATGAGCCTGACCTCCCTGCCCAACACCAGCCATCCTTGCCCATAGCAGACTCTGCTCATTCTCAACCATGTTATTGTAAAAATCCGCTATGCGGACCGGAAAAAACCACTGGGGATGATTTCATCAACAAAATCTATGACGAAAAGGGTGACTCGAACACTAACGCTGATTGGACCATGTTAACGACTGACACTGAAGCAGGGTTTTCCCTAGGATAGTGATCCTTCCTGCCGATCAGACGATGTATCGAGGCGCAAATGCTCTAAGATCATGCGCGGCATGTTTACAGCGGTTCCCAGATAGTCGGCAATTGTAATGGTTATCGAGGGATGTTGCTGTTGCTTTATTTTTACGGCTTCTGGAATGTCTTCTGCTACATGTCGTCCTGCAGACAGAAAGTAAGGAAAAACAACCACTTCGATCGCCCCTTTTCGTATACACCCCTCGATGGCATCCGGTATGGACGGCTCGGCCAGTTCCAGGTAGGCAGCCTCGATCATTGCAAAATCGTGGCTTTGGCTGCTCTGTAGTCGTTCTGCCAATCGTCTGATCTCTTCATTGGATGCACTGCGACGACTGCCATGCGCCACCACCAGCAAGGCCCGTGAGGTCTGATCATTCATCTCTATTCCCGATTCGTCTTCGCCTGATGCTCGGAGATCGACTCAATTCCCCTGATCATCTGCTTATCACATCATGCAATTGCGTCTAGGCAGGGGGATTGGTACGACGATTTCCCCTCCCCATTCCGCTGCATGTTCTCCCTGATCAGGATATCCTCCTCGTGTACTTTTTCAACCTGCAGGATGCCGTTGGCATCGATATCAAGAAAACTGATTCTGCCTGTGAACTTCTTTTGGCATAATCAGTGCTCAATTCCATCGAGAGTCAAATCTGATGTTCACCGGCATAGTGCAGGGGACCGCCGAAGTGGTCGAGATCCTGGAAAAAGAGAGTTTTCGCACCCATAGAATCCGCCTGCCCTCAATCCATTGCAAGGCACTGGAACCTGGTGCTTCCGTGGCCCACAACGGGTGTTGCCTGACAGTGACAGAGATATCGGGAGATCTGGTGACCTTTGATCTGATGCAGGAAACCCTGCAAGTGACCAATCTGAGTCAATTGAAGGTGGGTGATAGAGTGAATTTCGAACGGGCTGCACGTTTCGGTGACGAGATCGGAGGCCATCAAATGTCCGGCCACATTCTCAGCACCGCGGAAGTCGTGCAGGTGGTTGAGAGCGAGAACAATCGCAAGATCCGTTTCAGACTACCCGAAAGACTCAAAAAATATCTGTTCACAAAAGGATATATCGGTATCGATGGCATCAGCCTGACTATCGGAGAGGTTGAAGGCAACGTATTCGACGTCAACCTGATCCCTGAGACACTCAACCGAACAACGATCGGAGAGCGTCAGCCGGGAGACCGAGTGAACATCGAGATCGACCCTCAAACCCAGGCCATCGTCGAGACCGTTGAGCGCATCTGGCGGGATCGGGAAGATCGCTTTTCAGGTGACTGAGCAAGTCACCGTCCCCTCATCGATCATTAGAGGGCGAGAACCACCTGCTCGGCGGGTCGGGGTATCGCTAAGTTGAAACCCTGACCATATTCACAACCCAGCTCACGCAAACACTCGATCTCCTGCGGGGTTTCTCCGCCTTCCGCGATGACCGTCAATCCCAGGTTATGCGCCAGACTGACGATGGTTTTCACAATCGACTGGCTCTTCAGTTTCTTGTCCAGTTGTTTGACGAATGCCTGATCTATCTTCAAGTAGTCGAAAGGGAAATTATGCAGGTAACTCAAAGACGAGAAACCGGTGCCGAAATCATCGATGGAGAGATCGATTCCCCTGTTCCGCAGAGAACTCATGACGGCTTGCGCCCGCTCGAAATTGTTAATCAGCACCGTCTCGGTGATTTCCAGTTTTAACGAACCTGGCGGCAACCTCGCATGCTCCAGCAAACTGTCGATGTACCCCGTCAGATCATTCTGAGAGAATTCCTTACTCGAGAGATTGATACTGACGTAAGTGTCATCGAGTTCTGAAATCGTGTTGCGCCAGGTCTGCAGTTGCCCTATCGCTTCGGAAATTGCCCAGCGACCCAAAGGTACGATCAATCCCGACTCTTCCGCAATCTCCAGAAAATCCTGTGGCAACAGCAATCCCTGTTGTGGATGATTCCAGCGGAGCAATGCCTCGAAACCCACGAGTTTCTGAGTGTCCAGCGCAAAGATCGGCTGGTAATAGAGTTTCAGTTCATCATTCTCCAAGGCGCTGTGCAATGCAGATTCGATGCTCATAACCAGATTGGCCCGTTGATGCATATCGGGATTGAAGATCTCGAATCTGTTTTTTCCGGACTCCTTGGCCCGGTACATCGCGAGGTCCGCATCCCGCAGGATCTCTTCAGGTCGGGAATACTGTCCTTCGCTGACGGCAATTCCGATGCTTGCACTGACCCGCATGACATTCTTTTCAATCTCAAAAGGCAACGCAATCTTGCTCCGCACACGCTCCACGATGGAGATGAGTGATTGAAGATCATGAAATTCCGAAAACAGGATGACAAATTCATCCCCACCGATCCTGGCCAGCAGATCGGTGTCACGCAACAGGTCCCGGATCCGCTCGCCCACTCGCTGCAACAACAGGTCGCCTACGTGGTGACCGAGGCTGTCATTGATGGTCTTAAATCGGTCGAGGTCGAGGAATGCCAGGGCAAAATAGGCCTTCTTGTTTCTTTGTAGCAGGTTGATACTGTAAGAGATGCGGTCCATCAGCAATGAACGGTTCGGAAGGCCGGTCAGGATATCATGCAGGGCATCGTGCATGAGCTGAAATTCAGCGGATTTCTGCTCAGAAATGTCCGTTTGTGATCCGGCCATACGGTAGGCTCTGTTATGCTTGTCACGAATAGCCAGACCCCGGCACAGCATCCAGCGATAACGTCCCTCAGTGTCTTTTATCCGATATTCGAGCTCAAACTTATCGGAATGATCAGCGACATGGGAGTTGAGCTCACTCTTGAACAGCTCTCTGTCTTCCGGATGAATCAATTCGATCCAATTGCTGAGAAGCCCATCGAGTTCATTTTCTTCGCGCCCGAGCATCTCCAGCCAGCGTGGAGAAAAATAGACATAGCCCTGTTTTATGTTCCAATCCCACAATCCATCGTTAGCACCCCGGGCGGCCAGACTGTATCGCTCTTTGCTCTCGGACAAGGCCTGCCGATCGTGCCAGGCACGTAGCACAAACTGTATCTGATGCTTGAGCACCACCCAGTTGATCGGCTTGGTGATAAATCCGGTCACCCCCAGTTGATAAGCCCGCTCGATGGATTGCTCATCATCGAGCCCGGTTATCATGATGATGGGAAACCGCTGCTGCCTGGAATCCCCCAATAGCTCCTGACAGACCTCAAACCCATCTTTGACCGGCATGACAACATCCAGCAACAAGAGGCTCGGTGGTGTCGATTCGATGAGCCGCAGGGCTGTTTCACCATCGCTGGCTATGGTGATTCTGTGGTTGTCGTCCGCTAAAGTTGCTTCCGCGATGACGCCTACCGCCGGATCGTCATCGACAATGATGATGTGTTCTTTTTGTTGCTTGTTGGTAGTCATTGAGTCTGAAATCTATTGGAATTGACCGATGAGCTGTTCCATCATTAACCACGCTCCCTTTTATCAACCAACAGCATGACGAATAGTCTGGTAAACTTTGGGTTATTAGTTGTTTTCAAAGTTTCAGTCCACCTAAGCAATTGATCATCACCCAGGCAGATTCGCAAACCAAAGGGCTTACCTGTGAAGACAACTTCAAATGTTGGCCTGGAATAAACCTGGAACCCAAAGAACATGTCTCAAGACAACCACGTTATCCTTGATGTCACTCAAATCAAGCTCCCTTTGAGGTGATTGGCATCGATCGCCACTTGATAAGCCCTGACCTTCCTCTCGCAAATAAACATCTCACACCCTCCATACTTCTGTCCTCGCCAGTCAGCTAACGGTTGGCAGAAGCCCACCTGGGAAACCACGTGAGACAAGTATTTCAGTGTTTTCTATCTGCCAGCATATTACAGCTTAATTTCGACCGAGCAAGTAGTTTAAGGACTAGTTACCACGCAGATCGATTGTATCTCATTGAAACTACGAACATATTACCATATCAGTTATTACCGATGATACAGCCAAGCCGGCATCTGACTTTTGCACACCTTGATACGAATCCACCTCTACCCCGATTGTCCTGCTGAGCGTGATCAGCCGCCTGTACGTCGCGAGCCCCTTCCATGGACCTAGCCATTCGGTGGCCGATAAACTGAATTCTGAGTGATAGGATTTTTGCATCCCTTAAGGGCCTGGTTAAGCACGGGTTTATTGATTCAACTGATGATCTGACCGCAAACCTGAGCGGTGATTCAATCGCTGATTCCAGGTATGCGCGATCGTCCCACAGGCTACATGCCTTGACCGGCGCAGCACTGTCATGCAGCTCACCCGGCGCCTTTCGCTCCATTTCGATACCACCAATCCCGCCTTACCGTTGTTGGTGGCGGCGCCCTGGAACAGCCGGCCAGACACCTCTTTAGGTATCGACACTATCGCCCTGTCGACAGAACACACCCGTCCGAACAGTGAACAATGGGTCGCCGTTTAGAAGTTCCACAGGGCTGGCGGGGTACTACAGGGATTCAATCCATCCCCGACAGCCAATCCACCTGACATCTGGCATAGACTTGCGGATCGTTGATCGTCGCCCCCCGCTGACCGATCAACAACTCGGCG
>JASJBU010000267.1 GCA_030066355.1 Gammaproteobacteria bacterium
ATTCTGTTTTGTCTATTTGGCTTGGGTGTCGGGCTTTGGGTAACCAGCCGTACCACATCCAACGACAGGGACGGTTCGGCGCAGGGTGTGAAAATTCTTCGTATCGAGCCGAGCAGCCTGGCTGTCGGGATCGTTGGATCGACCCCCACGTCATCCGTGAAAACAAACCCGGATACCAAACAAGTGAATTAACCGGATAAGCAAATCATGCACATGAAAGTCAGCATTACTCTGTTGGGCAGCCTGCTTTTTCTGACAACTTTGTTCAGTCAGCATGCCGTCGCGCGTTCATTACCCGATTTCACCGAACTGGCCAAAGACAACAGCCCTGCTGTGGTCAATATCAGTACCCGGCAGAACGGAAAAACCATGCGTCAGTTGCGCAAGCACTTCCAGATGCCCGATATCCCGGAAGACAGTCCATTCCATGATTTCTTTCGCCGTTTCTTCGACGAAGGTCTCCCGCAAATGCCGGAGCATGAAGCGCAATCGCTCGGTTCTGGTTTCATTATCTCCGAAGACGGTTACATCCTCACGAACCATCACGTAGTGGAGGGCGCGGACAAGATCGAAGTACGCCTCAGCGATCGTCGTTTCTTTGAAGCGGAGATTGTTGGGAGCGACAAAGGTAGCGACGTGGCTCTCATTAAGATCGAGGCGGAGAACCTCCCAACCGCAAAAGTGGGGAAAAGTAACGACCTCGAGGTAGGCGAATGGGTATTGGCTATAGGCTCACCGTTCGGGTTCGATCACACCGTGACCGCGGGTATTGTCAGCGCCAAAGGACGTAATCTGCCGAGCGAAAACTACGTTCCGTTTATTCAGACAGACGTAGCCATCAACCCCGGTAATTCGGGCGGCCCCCTGTTTAACCTCGATGGCGAAGTGGTTGGGATCAACTCGCAAATCTACAGCCGTACCGGTGGCTTTATGGGCCTGTCTTTCGCTATTCCAATCGAGCTTGCCATGAATGTCGCGGAACAGATTCGCGATACCGGTAGTGTCTCCCGCGGCTATCTGGGTGTCCTCATTCAGGACGTGGACCGCGATCTGGCGGAATCCTTCGGTCTTGACCAGCCACGTGGCGCCCTCGTTTCCCAGGTTTTGCCCGATACGCCCGCAGAGAAGGCGGGTTTGCAGGCGGGTGACATTATCGTCTCGTTCAATGGCCGGCAGATCCACAGTTCCAGCGAATTGCCGCCAATCGTCGGTGCCAGCCGGGTTGAAGAGGACGCAAACCTCGAGATCATCCGTGACGGCAAAAACAAGGAGCTGAAAATCCGTGTGGCTCAGTTGCCAAAAGAAAAACTGTCCTCGACTGCGGAAACTCCAAAGCCGAGCACCCCGGATGTCGTCGAAAAACTTGGCCTGACGGTTACGGATGTGACCCCGGCGGCCCGCAAGCGTAGTCGGCTTGCAACGGGCGGCGCGTTGGTTACCCGCGTAGCGCCGGGGGCAGGGCAACGGGCTGGATTCCAGCGCGGCGACGTGGTGAAGATGTTCGATCGCAAGACCGTGGAGGGTGCAGATCACCTGCGCGAATTGATCGAAACGGCGTCAGATAAGTCTACCGTTGCGGTCCTGGTGCTGCGCGAGGACAAGCCCCTTTTCATCGCGCTTCGGATGAATGACTGACGGCCGGGTCACCTTCTACTACCGTGACGGCTGCCATTTGTGCGAGGCCATGGCATCTCTGCTCCATCGGGGGTGGCCAGATGTCATGGCCAACCTGCAGTGGGTTGATGTGGACAGCAGCCCCGAATGGCAACAGCGTTTCGGCTTGAGGGTGCCCGTGCTTGAGAAGAACGGCCAAGTCTTGTGTGAATTGGCCGCCAATCAGCAATGTCTCCAGGAACATTTCGGCAGTCCGGTTAATCCGGTATAATCAAAAACTTAAAGCGGTTTCGTGAGCGGAACCTCCCGTCGGGGGTTCCGTTTTTTATGCGCCGATGCCGTATCCGTTTGTCTGGTTTCTACACAAATGACCGACCTTAGCCATATCCGCAATTTTTCTATCATCGCCCACATCGATCACGGCAAATCCACCATCGCTGACCGCTTCATCCAGGTCTGCGGTGGCCTCACTGAGCGTGAAATGGCCGAGCAGGTGCTCGATTCCATGGATCTCGAGCGTGAACGGGGCATCACCATCAAGGCACAGTCGGTCACCCTGGATTACGAGGCCAAAGATGGCCAGATCTACCAATTGAATTTTATCGACACCCCGGGGCACGTCGATTTCTCTTACGAGGTGTCACGTTCGCTGGCTGCCTGTGAGGGTGCGTTGCTGGTGGTCGATGCAGCCCAGGGCGTCGAGGCGCAGAGTGTGGCAAATTGCTATACGGCGATAGAACAAGGGTTGGAAGTGGTGCCGGTCTTGAACAAGATCGACTTGCCTTCGGCGGAACCCGAGCGCGTAATCAGCGAGATTGAGGAGATCATCGGACTCGAGGCGGATGAGGCACTGCGCGTCAGCGCCAAGACCGGCCTGGGCATCCCCGAGCTGCTCGAAGCTCTGGTACAGCAGATTCCGCCACCTGAGGGCAACAGTGAATCGCCCCTGCAGGCATTGATCATCGATTCCTGGTTTGACCCTTACGTCGGTGTCATTTCACTGATACGGGTGGTCAACGGTGAAATCAAACCTAAAGACAAGATGCATGTGATGTCGATCGGCCGCACCTTCCAGGTCGAGAAGGTGGGCGTATTCACCCCAAAGCGGCTCGACAAGAAAGCACTCAGCACCGGAGAGGTTGGCTTCGTGATTGCGGGCATCAAGGAGCTCGATGGGGCTCCCGTCGGTGACACCATCACGCTCGACAACAACAAGGCCGCTGAGCCTTTGCCGGGCTTCCAGGAAATGCACCCGCGAGTGTTTGCCGGCTTGTATCCCGTCAGTTCAGATGACTATGAAGATTTTCGGGACGCCCTGCAGAAGCTCAAACTGAATGACGCTGCGCTGCATTACGAACCCGAGACATCCCAGGCCCTGGGCTTTGGTTTCCGCTGTGGCTTCCTCGGCATGTTGCATATGGAGATTGTGCAGGAGCGTCTCGAGCGGGAGTACGACCTCGACCTGATCACCACTGCCCCAACGGTTGTCTATGAAGTCGAACTCAACGACGGGAGCGTCACCCAGATCGACAACCCGGCGGCGCTGCCGGATCCGAGCACCATCAACGAGATTCGCGAGCCCATCATCGAGGCGAACATCCTGGTTCCACAGGATTACCTCGGAAACGTGATCAACCTTTGCATCGAGAAACGCGGCGTCCAGAAGAACCTGCAGTATCTTGGTGGACAGGTGCAGCTGACTTACGAGTTGCCAATGAACGAAGTGGTGCTCGATTTCTTCGACCGCCTGAAGTCGGTCAGTCGAGGCTATGCCTCCTTTGAGTACGAATTCAAGCGTTTCCAGGCGGGTGCTTTGATCAAGCTCGACATCCTCATCAATGGAGAGAAAGTCGATGCCCTGTCGCTGATCGTGCACCGCGACAATGCTGACAGCCGCGGCCGCGAGTTGACCGATAAGATGAAAGAGATCATCCCGAGACAAATGTTCGAGGTGGCCATCCAGGCAGCTATTGGAAGCAAGATCATCGCGCGTTCAACTGTCAAGGCATTGCGCAAAAACGTCACCGCCAAATGTTACGGTGGTGACGCCACGCGTAAGCGAAAACTGTTGGAGAAACAAAAGGCCGGTAAAAAGCGCATGAAACAGGTGGGGAAGGTTGAGATACCGCAAGAGGCTTTCCTTGCAGTGTTACAGGTCGGCAAAGAAAACTGAAGAATCGCCTAAACGGTAAGGAATATGCACTCAATCATCCTAATTGGCTTTTTCGGCCTGTTAATCTGGATCATTTTTCAATTTGGTATTGAATCGGCACTGGCTGTAGGCACGCTGATCAGCGGAGTCGTCTGGTTGATCTATCGCCTGGTCAAAGGCAAGCAGGAAAAAGACGCGGTCCTGCCACACTACGTGGAGTACGCGCGGTCTTTTTTTCCCATTTTCCTGATCGTGTTGTTGTTGCGGGCCTTCCTGGCGGAACCGTTCCGTATTCCATCCGGTTCCATGATGCCTAGCCTCCTGGTGGGGGACTTCATTCTGGTCAACAAGTTCACCTACGGTATTCGTATGCCTGTGACCAAGACCAAGCTGATCGAGGTCAACGAACCCGAGCGTGGCGACGTGGTGGTGTTCCGTTGGCCAGTCAACCCGCGGCTCGATTACATCAAACGGCTGGTCGCATTACCTGGTGACAAAGTGCGTTACCAGAACAAGACGCTGTTCATCAACGGCGAACCGATGAAGATCGATCCCATTGGCCAGTACACCCCCGTGGGGTCTGGCATGAGGGCCTTGGGCTCCTTTGAAGGTCGTGAGGATCTGATGGGGGTCGAACATTCCATTTTGGTTAATCCCCTTGCGCCGGATTTCAGCCCGTCCTGTACCTTCATGGGTTATCAGGAGGTAGAGGTTCCAGAAGGACACTATCTGATGGTGGGTGATAATCGAGACGACAGCAATGATGGCCGTTGCTGGGGATTCGTGCCGGAGGCCAACCTGGTGGGCAAAGCCTTCTTCGTCTGGTTCAGCCTGGACTGGCAACGTCCTGGGTTCATTGCATGGGACCGAATTGGCAATTCGATTCAATAGTTCTGATTACTGGTTTTCAAGTTTTGGGCCATTGCCTAGTATCCTTTGAGAATCATCGTTTCGCGGGAGGCTTAATTCATGCCGGCAACACTCAATAAACAGAAGGGTCTGACCCTGATGTCCTGGATGATCGTGATAGCAATCATCCTGTTTTTCCTATTGATCGGTATCAAGATGATTCCGACTTACCTGGAAAATTATTCAATCCAGCACGTTCTGAACGACCTGGAGGATGATCGCCGCGTCAAGGACATGACCCGAGGCGAACTGAAAAAGATCATTCTCAAGCGGTTTCAGATAAATGGCATATATAACTTCAAACGAGAAGACATCAAGATTTCAACCACAAAAGATGGCACAAAGGTCTCGCTGGATTACGAAGTGCGCAAAAAGATCGCCGGCAACGCGTCGGTACTGATGGAATTCTCAGAATCCGCCACGTTCCGTAAATGATCGACAGACTGCAACGGCGTCTGGGTTACCAGTTCAGGAATATCGATCTGCTGACCACGG
>JASJBU010000039.1 GCA_030066355.1 Gammaproteobacteria bacterium
CCTCCCAGAGACAGATCGGACAGACTTGATGATAGCCAGGCTCCCGGTCGAACACCAGGTGGCCACAGCAAGGACAGGGATATTTGTTGGATAGCATAGTCAGCCCCATGAAACTTGAATCCGATGACTCTAACTTACGAGCGATTTAATTACACATCATGAGCAAAGCGCCAATTGAATACAACTAACTCATTCCCATAGATACTGCCCCAGTCGTCGATTTCAACCTAGACACAACCAATTGCATTTCAACACATCCAAGCCCACTGCTTACAACAAAGCCAACATTTAAAAATTTTTTCGAACTTTTCCTTCCTACCGGGCCAATACTCCGTGAAGGCACTGATCACCGGATCAAGCCCAAAATAACCCAAACCACACGAGGATACTCATATGAAAATCGCAATTGTCTATACCACCCTGCTGACCGCTCTGCTGATAGGATCATCCGCCCATGCCACCGGTGTGACCATCAATGGCCAATCCCTGAGTTATTCCCAAAAGGCCGCGCTGGAGCGGCAGATCGGCCAGACCATCGCACCCGGCAACTACATCTCCGATGGCGACTGCTGGGTCGAAACCAGAACCGGGGCCAGGGGCTGTCTGAGCCGTCGCAATGTCGATACCACAGTCTTTTCCCGTTACGGCAGCGGTAGCTACGACAGCAGAGGCAACTGGAGCCACTGGAGCGACTTACCCGAAGGTGGTTTTGGTGGCACTTCTGACGGCTGTATCTATACCAGCTACGGATGGTCAAACTGTTGAACGATTCAGTCAGCCCCACGCGTTCCATCTGGATCGATGATTGCACTAGAGGCTGTGACTAGTTGAATACTCAAAGCGGGTAAATGGAAGTCAAGCAAGGGAATATCGTCAAGTGCAGGAAGCCGCCCATTCGGGTCGGGAGCAGGGACGCTCCCGCCCCGATTTGTTCTAACTCAGGGCAATCCAGACAAATTAATTTTTTTCTTCCGGTTTAGAACCTTCTTCCTCCCACCGTCCAATTACTCTTAAGCAGATTCTCGTTCTGATCGCATCGGCAACGAACCAATCCACAACCGGAGGAAAGTAAAATGACTCAGTCAATGATCGAACAAGGCCCGGCCAGACGGCAGCTGAATGCCGGCTTTAACCACAAGCAGTTATTCTCCTTGCTTGCGGTATTGTCAATCTTGACACTGACAGGTTGCGGCAACGACTCGGAACCGGATGCCGTCTATGTCAGTTCGAAACCTATCAGCGTGCCCATGCGACCCGGTGAGACGGAACAGGTGCTGTTTATGTCAACCGGCAATAGCAAATTAGAAGGCAATTTTGTTAGCGATTTTGATATTGGCATATCCAATCAAGGTTCCGTAGACATCGCTTGCGTCAATCCGGAACAGACCTGTTGGACGACCCGCTTCAAGACCCAAGATACAGCATCTGGTAACCGCCTTGGTTTTTATACGTTTGATTACCAAGGAATATATGGAGAATACCCGGAAGGTGGTGATGTCTCCTATACACCCTTTAATATATTCCCCTCGGTGACACAAGCACTACCCCCGGCTTCAAGCTTCTCTGCCGGTGGCGACAACTTAAATAAACAGTCCCATAGCTTGGCAGTCGGCTCGGATGGTTCTGTCTGGGCATGGGGCGCGAACGAGTATGGTCAACTCGGCAATGGCAGCACGACCTACAGTGCCCTGCCGGTTCAGGTGCAGGGCTTGACCAATATTGTCAGTGTGGCAGCGGGAGGAAGACATTCCTTGGCGCTGGCGGGCAATGGCACGGTCTGGGCCTGGGGCAACAATTATGGTGGTCAACTGGGTGACGGGACGACCCAGCGTCGATTTATTCCCGTGCAGGTACCTGACCTGGATGGAGTAAAAGCTATCGCCGCTGGTAATTCTCATTCACTGGCCCTGCTCGATGATGGCACGGTGCGGGGCTGGGGTTTTAACCATTTTGGCCAACTAGGTGATGGTATGACTCAATCGCGAAATATCCCAGTTAAGGTAGCCATCCTTAATCAAGTGCTTGAGATTACAGCTGGAAGACATCATTCCTTGGCCCGGCTCGCAGATGGCACGGTCTGGGCCTGGGGCTGGAATCTGTATGGTCAACTAGGTGACTACTCACGGATAGACAGGCACCGACCGGTACAAGTCCAAGATCTGTTCTATATCAAGAGGATCAGCGCCGGTTCCAATTACTCGCTGGTCCTAGATTCGTATGCCGAGGTATGGTCCTGGGGTGCAAACAGGTATGGTCAACTCGGACGGGAGACCCCCGCATGCACTCCCGGCACCTGCCCGATCGATATCCAGCGCATACCCGACCTCGACGAGGTTTACGATATTGAGGCAGGAGCAGAATTTGCACTCGCACTCCGCAGGGACGGCAGCGTGTGGGGCTGGGGCGACAACACATACGGGCAGATTCCAGGTCGTCTTACTTCTCCCCATGTGCCGACTCCGATCGAGGGACTAAACAGTGTCACGGCCATCGCTGCCGGAAGTACGCACGCCATCGCGATGCAATCAGATGATCAATGCCCCATTCTTTTCGGTGGCCGACTGATGGCCTGGGGTAACAATCTTAGGGGAACACGAGGGGACGGCACCGCAGTGAACTGGTTCCGCCCCACGCCGGTGGTCGGCATCGGAGATGATGACACGTGCGCAAGCTATACAGGACATCGTCTCTACATCTACCAGGTCGGCACGGGCAGTGGCAATATCGCCAGCGACCACCCCGGTCTCAACTGCACCGGCATGCTGTGCTGGCAAACGGTGCCCGCCGGCAGTCAAGTCACGCTTACCGCCACACCGGACGCGGATTCTTCCTTCGTGGAATGGAACTGGGACTGCAGCGGTCAATCCCAGACCATGGTATTGACGATGGATAGTGCCCACACATGCAAGGTCCGCTTCAACCAGGGCGTCACTCCAACCAGCGAGCCTGATCCGGAACCTGACCCGCTGCCACCCCTGGCCTGCGCCGATGAGTTGGACAATGATAATGATGGCCTGATCGACCTGGAAGACCCGGGCTGCGAGAATGCGGGTGACGATTCGGAACTGAATGCACCACCGCCCACTACAGACAGTTTCGACCTCACCATCAGCATCACTGGGGAGGGAGAGGTCTTCGACAACAACGACTCGTCGTTCTTCTGCTTTTCCGAAGGTACTGCCGTGTGCGTCAAAAGCTACCCGGCCAACACCCAGGCGTCGTTGTACGGCATCAGCTTCGGCATCGAGGATGCGGCGATCTGGATCAGCGGCTGCGATAATGGTACGGGCATACTCGAGGCCTGCCTCGTCAACATGGATAGGGATCGCCAAGTCGACATTTCGATGCAGTGATCGGGGCGCCGGGACTCGCAGGGATGCGTCCCGGTCTCCGCCCGCCGATTGAACCCGCCAGTCGGCGGGCGTTATACTGCAAGGACAATGGACAAGAAGTAAAGTACTGCCCGCACCCGAACCAACCTTTGAGAACTGGCATAGGTACCCTGGGTTCCCCTATTGATTTTTTTTTAGCCCGGCTGAGTCAATCAACATGGAATGGTCAATTCGCATCAAACCGGTACCGGTCGCCCACCAGACGCGGGAGTTAAAATCCGCTGACGCAACAAAGGCTTCGAACCCAAACACCCCAGGCGACCACTCATGAATGAGACGGCCGTAATTACCGAATCCAACGAAGATTTGCTGACGGCCGCGGGCCGCGGTGACGACGAAGCGTTTCACCGCCTGTACCAGCAGACCAACCGGCAAGTTTATGCCTACCTGATGCGCCTGCTGAATAACGAAACCCTGGTGAAAGACGTGTTTGTAGATACCTACAGCGAGATCTGGAAAAGCGCGCCCAAGTTTCGTAGCCAATCACCGGCCTTGTCGTGGATGATAGGTGTTGCGCGCAACCTGGCGATGAACCGACTCAAGCGGATACGTCATTACGATGACATTGATGAGCCGACACTGGAGCTGGCGACAGTGGATGACAACAGCCTGGAGCAACAGCAGACCAAATCACTGGTACACGGGGCGCTGGCGCAGCTCAAGCCGCAGCATCGAGAGATCATCAGCTTGGTACTGCTGCAGGAGTACAGCTATCAGATGGTCGCCGACATCATGGATATTCCACTGAATACAGCCAAGACTAGGGTCTTTTACGCCAAGGAGCTTCTGACAAAGAAGCTCACCGAGATGGGTATCAGCAAAAATGACATCGAATGATCCAAAATGGCGCGAATTCATCCCGCTTTACGTCAATGGCAGCTTGTCCGCTTCTCAGCGTCAGGCTTTTGAGCAGGCCCTTGCCGACGACCCCGGACTGCAGAGTGAACTTGATGAATTCCGACTCATTGGACAGACTCTGGATGAATTGCCGATGCCCGACGATGCTGAGTTCGACCAACTGTTCCGGCGCATTGAATCCTCGAAGCCGGCCCAGCTCACAGCGCCGCAAGCAGTGACAAAGCAGAAAACCGGTCTGTTCGAGGGCTTCCGCCAATGGCTGGTGAATCCTTTCCTGGCCTGGGGCGTGGCAGCGGCCCAGTTTATTGTCTTGGCTCTAGTCCTGGTTAACCTGCTGCCGGAAAACGAGGATGCCAGATACCAGACCCTGAGCCAGACTTCGATGAGGCCTGCCTCTTCGATCAACCTGGTGTTCCAGCCTTCAGCAACGATGGCGGAAATCAGCGAGCTATTACGAAAGCAGGGATTGCATATCGTCAACGGCCCCGGTGTTGGCAACCACTTTGTCGTTGCCAGCGATACACCGATGAACCTGGACCCTCTGTTGGAACAACTGCGTCAGACAGACATAATCCGCTTTGCGGAGAAAAACCTAACGGAGTAACGCTCATGGCCATCAAGGAGCTATATTTACGCCAACTGCTGCCCCTGATAGGACTGCTAATGCTTCTATCGTCCGGGCAATCGGGTGCCGCAACCGATCCCGACACCACAACCGGTATTCACATCAGGCTTGACAGGGGTTATCTGCCCGAAAGCCTGTCAATTTTGCTTGATAACAAGGACATCACCGCCCTGGCCAAGGAGACCGAGGACGGCATCCTCGTCAAACCGCCACAGGCGCTGGATACCGGAAAGCACAGGTTACTGGTGTCGTTCATCTCAGCCGAGGGTTACCAGATTCGCCGACGCATCGAGCTGGAACAGGGCCAGGAGAACCGATTCTATGACGGCGCAAGCGGGCTTGGTATTACTCTGCGCGGCAAATTGCACGACCGCCAGGATACCAATGAACAGGACCATGAACTCGATGCGCACTTTGACCACGGCGGCGACTGGCGCAACGGAAGCTGGTCCGGCGAGGTTAACGCGGATGTCTGGTGGTTCGACCGCGGCACCGATATAGACCCACTGGAGAACCATCATCCTGAGGTCATATACTATTATGTCAGCGCCCGATCGCAGCAGGACGGCAGCGGCCTGCTGGCGGAAGCCGGTCAGATTCAATTGCAGCAGTCGCGCAACACGTTCTCCAATTTGGCACGGCGGGGCGCGCGCTTCAGCTTTCAGGGCGAAGGTGGTTCGCTGGGACTGTTTAGCGTCAACAGCCAACAATACCTGGGTTCACGCGGCGGTATCGGCTTGGGCGATGGGGACGATGGCACCATCATTGGGTTATCCGCAGGCTGGAGCCCGCTGCAATCGTCCAAGCGCCATCTTCAGCTTCGTGCACTTTATAATAAAGGGGCCAGCGAAGGCGAATCTTTCGGCATGCTGAACAATGCCACACCCGACGAGGGCGATGTCACCGCGTTGGTGCTCGCATCACGTTTCACCGATCTCGGTCTCGAACTGGAGGTTGAGGTCGACCGCTCCAGATACGATGCCGACACGTCGGATAACGAAGACGCGATAAACGACGAAGCCTACGGCTTGCGCCTGCGCGGCGGCAAAGATTGGATCAAGTATCGCTTCGCTTACGAGCACATTGGCACGAATTACGCGGTCGTTGCCAATCCGTTGCTCAAGAATGACCGTGAATATGTCACCTTGGGGGCTGATTTCGATCTCGGCAATCATGGATTTGGTCTGTCCAGCCAAGTCGAACGGGACAACCTGGATGACGAGCCTACACGGGCACGTCTCAATAAGACCTATCTGGCTGCTAATTACGTCTATCGCAGAGGTCGCAGCTTCTCCTCATCCCTGAGCCTGCAGCAGCAACGATTGGACAGCAAGGACGAACCAAGCGCTAGTAGTATCCTTGACAGTAGGGTGGACAGCATGCTCGGCAAGATCAGCGTGTCCAACGGGCACTGGAATCACTTGTTCAGCCTGCTGATCTCCAATCTCGACGACGCCACAGCGTTTAACAACGACAGCGAGATCCTGTCCGTGACCTATAGTCCAAGCCTGGTTACTGGGAATCTGACGCTGATTCCGAGTTACTCCCATACCGAGACCGAGTTCAGCAGTGGTCAACATACCCGCCAAGGGATTTGGAGCCTGCATCTGCAGGGCAGGGCCTTCCGTGACCGATTCAATTACCAATTGTCAGCTTCCTTGAGCAACCGGCAAGATGAACTCAACATGGATGTTGAGTCCACCTATCTGGTGGCCCGTGGCGACTGGTCGCTGAATCCCTTGCGCATCATGGGTAAACGCATGCGCCACTCGGTAGGTGTGGAACTGGAGTGGCGCGATAGCGACAGCGACGATGTCACGACTCAGGACGATGCTCTGGCATGGCTCACCTACAGTATCACAGCCGGCAACAAGCAATAGGCGGGAGGTAAAGCATGTTCAACAACACTCGATTGATGGGTTTCGCGTTGCTGCTGTGGTGCGGCAGTCAGGCCTGGGCTAATGTCGTGTTCACGCAGACACCGCCCAATCCATCACTGACTGATACCCCGTTAACCTTCGTCTGGATCGATGATTGTGAAATTATCACTATTGATTTCGGTGACGGCATAACGGCGACGAACCCGCAAACGGATCCGAACATCATCACACATGTTTACGAAATCCCTGGTGTTTACCACGTAATCCTGACCGGCGAGACCTGTGACACAATTGGCACGCAGAACTTTATGACCGTGTTCATTGAAGAGAGCGGCGGTGGCGATGAGGATCCGATCATACCGCCTCCGAGTCAAATCCAATCCTCTATAGAGATCGAGCGCTTGCAGCTGTATTTCGATAACCGCCAGCCCAATTTAACGGTCCCTCGCAATAAGACCGATCTCAAGGCCCATGCCAGCATCCGCTATTCAGGCAGCGGATTGTTACAGGCATATTGGGAAGTGGACGGCCGGGTCATCGAGCGTATCGAACGCCATCTGCTCTCCGGCGGGAGTCTGGAACTGAGCACTCCAGAGTATCTGCCTCTACCGACCTTTATCAGCGGTCCGCATAGGCTGCGTCTGGTGGTGACCAGGCCGGCGATCAACCCGAACAAACTGCCAGAAGCGGTGTATTTCGTGAGTGAACTAGATGTTCAGAGCGCGAAACCCGAGCTGCTGACGCCGCTCGACAGCAAATTCAATTCCGACAGCGACAGCATCGAATTCCGCTGGCACAATCCCGCCACACCTCCAGGCTACCTGTTGGAGATATTCGGCCACCCCGGTACGCCCCGGTTGTTCTCCGCCTATACGTCGAAGCCCTATTATCGCTTCCCGGCGCTGGCACAGGCACAGTTCCTGCGTGATGGTGAAACCTACCGCTGGCAGGTCAGCGTACTAGACGCAAGCGGCAAGCCCGTGGTCACCAGCGAGCAGGGTAACATAACGTTACTTAAGCGCTCGTGGACGGTCGATCGTCAGTTCCTGCTGATCGTGGATGACAGCATGCTCGGCTCCTCGATCAAGCAGAAAGTCATCCGCGAATTTCAGCTCGATGTAATCGAAGAATTCAAGCTTGTCAGCCTAGCGCGCATCGTCGTTGTTTTTCAGAGCGACCGGGAAGGCACGCAACTGCTCAATGAGTTGCGACAGCAACAAGGAGTCATAGGTGCACAGCCGGACTATATCTACCGTACCTCGGCGGCGACACACCAGGACAGTGCAGTCACACAGGAACCTTTACAAGATCTGGTGAGCCTATCGAATCAGGTCGATTTCAATGAGCTACATAAAAAATTGGATGGTTATGGTAGCCGCATAGCGATCATCGACACTGGTGTCGAAACCACCCACCCGGACTTAATCGAAGCCAACATCGAGACTGCCAACTTTATCCACGATGAAACCTACCGGGCAGAGATCCATGGCACTGCTATGACCGGTATCATTGCCGCACAGCCCAACCAGGTGGGTATAGTTGGGCTGGCGCCGCGCGCGGATATACTGGCCCTGCGTGCCTGTCGCCAGCTGCAGAACAAGCGGCCCAAAGCTGAATGCTACAGTTCGTCACTGGCCAAAGCCGTCGACAGGGCCATAAATAGTCAGGTACAACTGACCAACTTTAGTTTCGGAACACCCAGTTTCGACACACTGCTCGGCGACCTGATCGCGCACGGTAGAGGGCTCGGAATGCTGTTCGTTGCCGCAGCCGGTAATGAGCCCGATCAAGATCAGCTGTCATTCCCCGCAAGTCACCCGGCGGTGCTATCGGTAGCCGGACAGGATGGTGCTGTCTATTTCCCCAATAAGGTGCTTGCCATCCAGGCGGACATGCTGGCACCCGCAGAACAGATATTCACCACTGTCATAGATAGCCGGCACAACTTCATCAATGGCACATCAATTTCGAGCGCGATTGCATCCGGCGTACTGACACTTGCGCTTCCGCCGGGTAATCACGAGCGATTAGAGCTGGGGACGGACAGAAAATCGTTTTGCGACTGGTTCAATCATCTAGTCGGTATGCCTACTTGCAAGCAGGCTCAATAATCCAGCGGTGCATGGCTGACGACTACAGAGATGCGGGAGATGGAATAAAGCAGAAGCAATTGCTGAAAACGTTGATCTGTTGTTAGACGAGGTCTTTTCCGAATTTATCGTACGATAGCCCATTGGTTAAATTCTTCTTGTTTGCTGCCTTTTCCTTATCCAAAATATTTCTATAACTGTCTTAAGGATAAGGATACCAATCGCAAAAAACAGTGGTATTTTCTCCATTCTTTTAGGTACTTGAGGTGTATGATTGGATGGATCAGGGAAAATATCCTTCACAGTGATTATTCTTCTATTGAGAAGATGTTCTTTGAGGGCTGTTTCTCTCATTTCTTTAGTGTTATTGGAATAATCAATCGCACTAAATGTGTAATAAGCAACACATGTTAATGCTAATATCAGCAAGATGTTGGCCGTTACAACGAACCTTTGTTCCCATTTGGTCTGAGCTGTACACCGTGCGACACAATAAGCTGTCAGACCAAATCCCGCTGTGATACCAAATAAAGTAATACTTAGAATGTATTGACCATAGCTAGAAACAGTCACCATGTCATGCTTTATAAAATCAAATAAAATAATTACTGATTCGTCCATATACATTCTCCATAGGTTAGTTGATGGACATAGCGGGTTTCTCTTATTTTCTTGCCTTATA
>JASJBU010000268.1 GCA_030066355.1 Gammaproteobacteria bacterium
GAGAACCTGTTGAAGTCCGCCCAGAGCCTCTTCCCGAACAGTCGGCAACTCAGCCGGATCGAGATCTCACCGCCACCGGCACCCTCGGTGATCGCGGCAAAGGGCTTGAGTGCGGTCAAGGCCGGCCAACTGAGCAAGGCACAGCAGTTCTTGAAAGAGGCCGAACAGAAGGAACCAGGGCATGACGATCTGAAACGACTGCAGACCGAATTGCAGAAGCGCATCAAGCAAGCGGAGACCACTTACAACAAATACCTGCCGGCACTCAAAGCCGGGAAGCGGCAGCAGGCCAAGTCGCAGGTCGAGCAGGCTATTGCCCTGTGGAGTGACAATCCCGGTTACCAGAAAAAGCTGGCTGAACTGAGCAAACCCGTGTCTGTGCCTATCGCGAAGGACAAATGCAATCCTAAATTTGCCGGCTACGGCAAGCGCAGCAGTAAGTTCCGCTGCTATGACCTCCTGAAAAATAAACAGAAAGGGCCGATCATGGTGGTAATTCCGGCCGGCGGAGGTAACAAGACACCCTATGCCATCGGGCGCTACGAGATATCCATTGGGGACTACAACAACTATTGTCGTCTGAGCGGAGATTGCAAACCCATCGCCGGGAAGAACAGTAAACTCCCCCTGACGGACACCTCGGCATCAGAGGCTGTTAGATATGCACGATGGTTGACAGAAAGAACAGGATCAATCTATCGATTACCGTCTGTCAAAGAGTGGACGCATGCAGCTGTGGCAAAAGGTTCCCAACTGCCCGGCTCAGACTTCAATTGCCTGTTACGCAGTGGGGGTTCGGTCATCAAGGGCGGTGCCCCGGTCAATGTCAATGTTGCACCGCAAAATGCCTGGGGCCTCTTCAACTACGTCGGCAATGTCCAGGAGTGGGTGACAAACGGGACTTCACATGATGCCATGGGCGGCCATTACAACGATCCTGCAAACGAATGCAGCGTCAAATTCAAGCGTAGCCACAGTGGGAAGGGGGATAACCTGACCGGCTTCCGGCTCTTGCGGGAGATCAGAGGTTAGCCATGCATGATACGACGCAGAGAACCTTGTCACTCAGAGACCTGGCCAAAGAATACGCTGAGGGCAGAATCGACAACCTGACCTATCGTCAACGACGAGCTCGGCTTCTGAACGAATTGGCGGACCATACCTCCTCCACCACTGTACCAGACGTTAAATCATCTGCAAGGCCATCTCACCGACAAACCTCGCCACAAACAGAAATCCGGAGATCCAGCAGACGGTATGTCGGTCCTGTGATTGCGGTCACTGCCCTGATACTCGCTGGTCTGTTCATCTTCGTGCATTTCCAGATGGACGAATCGAAGGGATTGGAGACGGAACCCATTTACAGTGAGGCCCCGGAAATCCCGAGTCAACCTGCAGCAACGCCGATACCAGCAGATCATATAGACCCGCCTGACTATGATCCGATCAAGGATTTTCTGGCCAGCAACGATTGGAGTCCTGAGAGTCGCGAGCATCTTCTGCAGCAGTGGGATGCGCTCCCTCAAACTTCGAAAGAGGCCTTGAGGAAGACCCGTGATTTCCTCTCCTTCGGCGCTGAGTTACGCACCATGATCGAGGAGGAGCGCGGGCTTGCAGGTGGTGCTGCATCTGCAGCGGTCAACACACTGATGGCCTTCGGTGCTCGCCTGGGACTCGATCTCACACCGCTCGATACCTCAGCGCTGAGCCAAACCGCGACGCCGGATAGCCCGAATGCCGCTGCGCCCCCTACGGAGAGGATGCCCCCAAAACCGACGACTGCCCCACCTGAGAAGCAAGAAAAGAAAAGCCTACCAGCAGCGACGCCTGTTGATACCGCCCCACAGGAGTCCAAAAACAGCGAGGATTCTATTCAACCCGAAGCCCTGATTCAGGAAGCGCCGATCACCCAACCAGAGACTATGCAACCTCCCGAGCGATCCGCCAGTATGTCCTCTGCCGCTCTTCCCGACAAGCATGTTGACAGGACACTCATCGAAGCGGATGAATGCCGACCGTTGACCTCCGGTCGAAGAACCCCCAACTGCCGGGATCGCTTGAAAAACGGCAGGCAAGGACCACGGATGCGGTTGCTCCCCGGCAGTCGCTTCAGCATGGGACGAGACGATGTCGCTGATGCCTCTCCCGCACATCGGGTTAATATCGCCTATCCGTTTGCGATTACCATGCATGAGGTGAGCCAAAAAGAATATTCCCTGTACTGCCGGGAGACCGGTGAGACCTGCCCCGCCCAACCTTGGAAAGACGATCACCTGCCGGTGGTCAATGTCAGTCGAGACGATGCAAAACGCTATGCGGAATGGCTCAGTATGCAGAGCTCACGAGGCTACCGTTTACCCACGGAAGCGGAATGGGAATACGCTGCCCGCGCCGGCACCACCACCGCTTACCCCTTGCCTGAATCCGACCTGGGCTCCTATGCCCATTTTTCAGACCGTCACAAAGAAGCAGCGCCGTTACCCAGAAAACCCCAAAGAACCAATCCGAATTCGTTCAACCTCTTCCATATGGCTGGAAACGTCCGTGAGTGGGTACTGGACAGTTGGCGGGAAGGGTATGAAGCGGCACCCGGTGATGGCAGCCCCTACCTAAATCAGAAATCATCTGAAGGCGTGGTCAGAGGTGGCTCTTATGCGGACGGCAAAAAAGCGCTCCAGTCTTCAGCCAGGCAACCACTGCCAGCGGAGACGAAGGATGTATTTACCGGCTTTCGTCTGGTGCGGGATATCTACCTGAGTCCGACTCGGACTAACCTGACACGCTGGGGGGACTGGTGGTTGGGTTTCCAGCAGGATACGCATTTCACCCTACAATTGCTGGCAACCAGTGATCCTGCGCAGATTCAGCATCTGCTCGAGAAATATCCAGATCACTTTTTGAAAGTCATCAGTTCACCTCAGTCCGCGCACACCTATCTGCTGCTTCACGGGCTTTATGATTCGATGGCAGATGCACAAGCCGCCGACCAAAATCTGCCGGAGACGCTGAAGCACGAAGTCACAGGTTCAGTCGTCAAGCCGATTTCCGAGCTTCGTTGATTTTACCGGCGTCGCATCGATCGACCGGCATTACAAATCTCCATGCAACAGCTGCACACCAATATGGATTAGGATACCCCTTCCCAGTGCTAGTCTCCTAAATCACAGCTTCCCTGAAAAAAGCACCGAGTGGCTGTTTCAAACTGATTGATTCAACCATCAGTTATATTTTCATGCAGTTGTTTATGCAGAGTATTTTTATCCACCCCGCCCTGTGTTTGCTGCCTCAGCACAACTCGCACCCACAGAATCCCATTCAGAAAAAAGCACCGTCCCCTTTAGATAATCACCCACGATCCGATAGTCGGGATATCAGCATCAACTGATGTTTAAATCCACTGAACCGTAACAAGTCATCTGAAGACATCGATGTCCGGAGCAACCAGTATCAGGATGGAGCGGGGAACCGCGCTCATCGCCCTTGTGGTCTACCTCGCCACGAGCCTGTTTGTCTGGTTTTTTACCCTCCCCTCCATCGGTTTATTCGAGTCCGGCGGCTCAACCAACAGATTGGCGGGCAACTCTTTGGATCAACACCTTCAATATGCCCGGAAACAAGCGATTGAACGTCAGCAACCGATCACTATCTGCAGCTCATCCAACGGCTTGAGTTGCTCCAGGAGTCATCAATGGCAGCATGGCTGGATCGTATTCACAGACTCTGACAGGGATCCGGGGCAAATCAACGCTGAAGACCAATTACTATTGGCCTACGATGCAAAGCGCCAAACGGCGACTCTAGGCATCAATGCTGAATACGTCAGGTATTTAGCCAATGGTGTCATTGAACTCAATTGATGGAGTGGGATGATTCCTGGCGCTGTTCAACGGTGGACCGCATGTTACAGATCCGATAATGCACTGGCCGCCGCCTGATCGATGAGCCAGTCGCCATGCCGGGCCAGGGCGACAGGTACATCTCCCACTTCCAGTGCCCGATATACCGCCTCTGCCTTGTTCTCACCTTCGACCAGGACTAACAGATATCTGGCGTTGCGGATTACCGCTGGGGTGATCGTCAGACGTTGCGGTGGCGGTTTGCTGCCGATCACCGGCAACACCAGTCTATCCTTGGTATGCAAAGCGGGAGAGTCGGGAAAGAGTGAGGCGGTATGTCCATCCCCGCCCATGCCGAGTAACAGAATATCGAGCCGATCCGGCAGAATGACTGCATAGTCTCGAGCAGCCGTCTCCGGGTCATCTTCTCCCCGCATGCGATAGAGCTGCAGATTCTCCGGAATACCCTGCGGAAACAGTGCTTGAGTGACCGCTCGATAATTACTCTCACTGTGACTAGGGGGGACACACCGCTCATCTCCAAAATAGAGCCTGAGGTCATCCCAAGGCAGCTTTTTTTTCGTTAAGGCGCCATACACAGGAAGCGGAGTGCCGCCTCCAGCCAGCATCAGGTGGCAGACCTGGCGTTCATCCAAGACCTTGTGAATGGTGGAGACAATCCAGTCAACTGCCGCGTCGGTGAATTCGGCAGCCTTGACAATCATGCGTTTGCCAGCCATCCAGTTTCCTCCGTTGAGTCGATTGATGTGGCGATAAACACCCCGGTATTCTCCATGTCTATCGGTGTTGAAAATGCCCGCAGTTTGCGTTTTTCTCTATTTATGGGAAAACATTTCTCCATATCGCCCATTTTACTGGCATATTTATGAGTGAAAAGGCATCTTAGTGAGTTCATCTTTCATGAATTAGGTCATCAGGAACATGTGCCGAAGTTGCGGACTCTCTGATACATCGGAGTGGCCCCAACCAGGGCCTTTTCCGAGTGACAGATCCAAGGCGATAAAATTGCAACAAAATATAAAAATCGGCGTGTTCGTCGATGCGGAAAACATTCGATACAATGGCGGATACCAACTTCGCTATGATATTCTGCGGCGTTTCGCAGGTCGATATAACGGCGCCTTACTCAGGCTTAATACATACATCGCATTCGACACCGAGCGCGCGCGAGAAGATGTTGAGTATGCCAAACGCGCCTATTCCTACCAACAAATGGTTCGTGATTTCGGATGGAAAATCATCGTCAAGGAAGTACGACGCTACACAGACGAAGAAGGCAATATCACGACCAAGGCCAACGCTGACCTGGACATGGCTGTGGATGCCATGGTCCAGTCGGAAAAACTTGACCTGGTGCTCTTGGTAACCGGCGATGGAGACTTCCTGCAGGTCGTGACCGCCTTACAGGATCGGGGATGCCGAGTCGAACTATTGGGCTTCAG
>JASJBU010000269.1 GCA_030066355.1 Gammaproteobacteria bacterium
CATGGCCAGTTCCTGCTCTTCTTCGGTATTGATCTTGGCGAAGACGATATCCGGATGGTCTTCCGAAACTTTATCGTAGGTAGGCGCGAAAGAACGACAAGGACCACACCAGGGGGCCCAAAAGTCGATGATTACAAAGGCGTTGTTTGTGATGGTATCTTCGAAATTCTCTTTAGTCAGTTCTACGACAGCCACTTTGCAGCCCCTCGAATCATTGAAAACATCTTCTCTATTTTATCAGAATGTACTAATAAATGCTTCTACTAATTAGCGCCTGGTAAAATGAGAAAGCCGGGAATTTCCCGGCTTTTCCGTGTCACAGTGGGTGTCTTCTATTAACCCAATCCGTTGAAAATCTGATCTCGGATATCGTCCACACCGCCCACGCCATTGATCTTGACGTATTTGCAGGCGCCGCTACCAGCCTCCTTGGTGTAGAAGGAGATCAGCGGTTCAGTCTGATCGTGGTAAACCTTGAGGCGCGCCTTCACGGTCTCCTCCTGATCATCATCCCGCTGGATGAGATCTTCTCCGGTCTCGTCGTCTTTTCCCTCCACCTTGGGTGGATTGAAAACCACATGATAGGTGCGTCCTGAGGCCAGATGCACTCGGCGTCCTGACATGCGTTTGATGATTTCCTCATCCGGCACATCGATCTCAACCACGGCATCGATCGGCACACCAGCCTCTTTCAAGGCCTCGGCCTGCGGAATGGTGCGGGGAAAGCCGTCGAACAGATAGCCGTTTTTGCAATCGTCTTCCGTAATGCGTTCCTTCACCATGCCCATGATGATATCGTCCGAAACCAGACCTCCCTCATCCATAATCTTCTTGGCGGCCACACCCAATTCTGACCCCGCCTTGACATGGGCACGCAGCATATCCCCGGTGGAAATCTGCGGAATGGCGTACTTCTCTTTGATGTAATTCGCCTGTGTACCTTTGCCGGCGCCGGGGCCGCCCAACAGAATCACGCGCATGATGGTTCTCCATTTGGTCGATGTTTGGTGCGGCGAAGTTTGCCACAGGCAATAACCCCAGACCATTCGAGGCTATGTATGGAGGGATATATGGGCCTTATGGATACTCGCAATCAACGCTCTAGTCAGCGCTGATTGCGAGCAGTGTATCGCTCAGGCAGACAAATTGAGCATCAGGGCATTCAGTCGCCGCACAAAGGCCGCCGGATCGTCCAGCTGACCGCCTTCCGCCAACTGGGCCTGATCGAAGAGCACCTTGGTCAAATCACCAAACCGCTCCTCGTCTCCCTCCGACTCGAGCCTCTCCACCAGGGGGTGGGTCATATTGATCTCCATGATCGGCTTGGTCTGCGGAGCATCCTGACCGACGGATTTCAACACCCTGGCCAGGTTGGCGCTCATGTCATAGTCCTCCACGACCAGACAGGCCGGTGAATCGGTCAACCGGTTGCTGACCCGCACCTCCTTGACACCCTCGCCAAGCACACTCTTGACCTTCTCCAGGAGGTCCTTGTGCTCCTCAGCCTGCTTCTCCTGGCTCTCCTTCTCCGCCTGATCCTCGAGATCTCCCAGGTCGAGAGCACCCTTGGCGACCGATTGCAGGGACTTCCCATCGAACTCGGTGAGGCTGGAAACCAGCCACTCATCAACCCGATCGGCTAACAACAGCACCTCGATGCCCTTCTTCTTGAATACTTCCAGATGGGGGCTGAAGCGGGCCGCTGCGGCGCTCTCCGCAGTGATATAATAGATCTTCTCCTGCTTCTCCTGCATGCGCGAGATATAGTCCGCCAGGGAGACCGTCTGTTTATCGTCCTCCTGATGCGTGGAGGCGAAGCGCAACAGACCAGCGATCTTCTCTTTGTTGGAAAAGTCTTCAGCCGGCCCTTCCTTCATGACCTTGCCGAACTGATCCCAGAAGGACTGGTACTTCTCCGCGTCGTTCTTCGCGAGCTTCTCCAGCTCGCCGAGGATACGCTTCACATTGGCCTGGCGAATGGTGTCGATCTTGCGGTTGTGCTGCAAGATCTCCCGGGAGACGTTCAACGGCAGGTCGTCGGAATCCACCACACCCTTGACGAAGCGCAGAAAGCGGGGCATCAACTTTTCCGCCTCGTCCATGATGAAGACCCGTCGCACAAAGAGTTTGACCCCGTGTTTCTGATCTCGGTCCCAAAGATCGAACGGGGCACGTGCGGGGATAAACAGCAGCGAGGTGTATTCGTTGGTACCCTCAACCCGGTTGTGGACGCGCAGCATGGGATCCTCGAAATCGTGGGAGACGTGCTTGTAGAATTCGTTGTACTCCTCGTCGGTGATCTCCGACTTATTGCGCATCCACAGTGCAGTACCCTTATTGACCCGCTCGAATTCGGGTGTTTCCGGTTTCTCTTCATCCTCGCCATAATACTCCTTCTCCATCTCCACCGGCATGGTGATATGGTCAGAGAACTTGGCGATGATGCCGCGCAGGCGATAGCCCTCGAGAAACTCCTTTTCATCCTCCCGCAGATGCAGGATCACATCGGTGCCTCGACCCGACTTGTCCACATTCTCTATTGAGTATGCGCCTTCTCCATCAGACTCCCAGCGAACCCCATGTTCTTCCCCGAGACCGGCACGTCGGCTGATCAGAGTGACCTTGTCGGCAACGATGAAGGCGGAATAGAAACCCACCCCGAACTGACCGATCAACTCACTGTCCTTGACCTGATCCCCGGACATGGCCTCAAAAAACTTGCGGGTCCCGGAGCTTGCGATGGTGCCGATGGTCTCAGTCACTTCCTGGCGGCTCATGCCGATGCCATTATCCGAGATCGTCAGGGTACCAGCATCCTTGTCAACGGTGACGCGGATCTTGAGATCAGGATCCTCCTCGAACAGGGCATCATCGGTCAGAGCCTCAAAACGCAACTTCTCCGCCGCATCCGAGGCATTGGAAATCAGTTCACGCAAGAAAATCTCTTTGTTGCTATAGAGTGAACGGATTACCAGGTTCAGTACCTGGCTGACTTCAGCCTGGAACTCCAGGGTTTCCTTTTGAGCATCAACGGTCATCTGTGAAATCGGCCTCCACCGGTATCAAAAATTTGAAAACGCGCGGATTCTAGCAAATCCGCGCTGGATATGGGGGCGGTGGTTAGCTATTTCAAGCGGCCATGGACAAACCGCTGAAATCAGCCTGCAGACCAGATGAACTTACCGTTACCAGCGCTTGTCCAGCCTCACACTCGCACGATTTTCGGTATAACTCGAATCAACAGCATCGGCATCGCGTTCGAGATGCGAGAGTCTGACACTCAAGGTGGTCTTGGGACCGACTTGATAGTTACCCCCGACCGATAGAGTCCACTGGTCATAGTCGGCGCCCTCCTCCTGGTGATCGGTCCATCTCAACCCGAGGTTGCCACTCAAACGGGGACGCAGCTTGCGGGTAAACTGACCGATGAGATTCGTCTCTGTGGAATCATTGATCAGCAGGACCTCCTCATACTCACGCTCGATATAGGCGGCCGAGAGTGCAAGACTGGTGCGAGCTGCACTGAATACCACTTTGGTATTGAAGGCCTCCAACAGATAGAATCCTTCGTCAAGGGTCGGGCCACTGCGAGTGGCACGTACCGGATTGGTCAGGACAGGGTCTCTGATTAGATTGCCGAACGCATCCTGCCGATCAAACAGGGTTGGCCTTAACACCTCGTCACGCGCACTCACGAAATCTCGTTGATAACCTGCCGTCCAGACTATGCGTTGTGAGCGGTGGGAGAAATCCAGATAGTAGTCGTCACCAAAGGAACGTTCGCCAAATCCAGCGGCCAAACGAGATCTGCTGCTTGGTGTGTAGATAAAACCTACACTCCAGATTTCACCATCATTGTCTTGGTTCAGGGCGAGTTCGTATTTTTCATAGCCCATTGCCGCCGCCAATGCCCATTGACGGTTGAGTTGATAGGCGACCTCGGCACGAGCGCGAGTCACTTCATCATCTTCCTGCAGGTCGTCATAATCAACGATACTCTTCTCCAGGTGCAGTTCCCAGGGGAGCGTCTTGATTGAACGTCCGCTACCCAAGACCAAGTCCGCGCGGTGACCGGTGCTGCTGTCGGCGGTCTCCTCGGAGTATTCGACCCGATTGATCCCATACCTCGCTTCCATGCTCACATAGGCCCCCAATTGACTGACCAGATAAGGGCTGATGCCGGCGGTGTAGACCTGGGTCAATTCATCCGAGCCAGTCACGCTGTCAACGCCGGTCCGGCTGCTGCTGTCGAGGGTATGTTGATCAGCGGTCGCCCAGCCATCAATGAAAAAATGGTTTTCGACCAGTTCGATATCCCCCTCGGCCTGGAGGAATTGCACCAGCTTGTTGGATTCAGTCTCTTGCCAATAATGGCGATACTGAGGTGCATATCGGATATCGACAGTCGATCGTGCAGCTTTCCGATACAGGGAGATTCTCGGTTTCAGACTGGTGATCGATTCATGCTCCTGTGTATCATCCAGATGTGCGTTGTCGGTAAAAATCTGTTCAACAGCGATACCTGGTGCGACTACCCAATCCGCAGAGTGGGCGAGAAGCGGCAGCAAGATCATGACCAGGAAAAATGGCCGGAGAGTTGCTTGTATGGTTGGTTTGATTTTCTTTGTCATCTTATGAGTCAGCTCCTGGTTGGCAAGGCCTTTCACTTGACTCGGCCGTGTTTCAGGATGTGGATCGTATATGGTTAAACAGGGTTACGAATATGTTGTATATTCCCTCTACAGGCCACAAGATACTGCAACTATCTCTAATTCATCACCCGAATGGCAACTTGTCATCCTGCCTTTGCGCCAGGTCGAACCTTAGCATTACAGAGGATCGAACAACATGCCTTTCTGGGCAAACGTTTGCAAGCAGCCACACGAGACACAATTGACAGGCCAGCCAATAACCACCATGCAGCGACCCGCCCTCTCCATGTCAGCCTGCTGTACATCCAGGATAATCTCATTTTATAGGGTAATAATCATGCCGCACAGCCACGATTTCGCATCACAGTACAGGTTTTTACTCAGTCTTGCGCTGCTCATCATCATCAGCATGCCGGGTTACGGACAGGCCCTTGAGGTCAAGATCACCCATGAGATCGGAGAATTCAGCATCAAGCATGCCGACCGAGAGATCAGAATCCGACGCAACCAGGATACGGATGCCTCTCTGAATTTCGACTTTGCCAGAACCTCCAGACCATGCCCACCATTTTGTGCCCAGCCCATCATAGTCTCAGCCGATGTCAAAACCCTCGGTGAAGTCGAAT
>JASJBU010000270.1 GCA_030066355.1 Gammaproteobacteria bacterium
TCAACATTAACCATAAATAACACGCTGCATTGTGAGTTTAAAGTTATTAACATCGAACATCCAGATATTCAACCTATAAAGAGTGCACTCCGGGTAATCCTGGTGAATCTAGAGTCGTTTGTATTTACCGGTTTTTTATTTATCTTGCTTGAACTCGACCATGTATATTTTGGAGTCTCTGGCTGGTACTTTATATATGTATAGTGTGGTGCGGCTGACATAGAGCGGTTCTCAATTACCGGAGCCAATTACAGCAACGATAACAATCCTGGAATCCAAGCACCCTCTGACTGTACATCGATAGCCATGATCTACTCTGTATATTCTCTCAATTTGATGCCAGCTTCATTCAATCGGCAATACACGTCATAACCCTTCACCTCGCCACTAATTAGCCAACTCAGATGCACAAGACTACGCCGAAGCCATGTATTTAGATCACCTGATGCATCAGGAATTTCACAGAGCGGATCATCGGCATCAGCGTGATGCAAAGTCCATGCAGCCCATTGTCTCTTCTTGTCATCGTAGCAAAGGCCTTCCAGGTTGCATATCCCAACGCTTCCTTTGACTCTGTACAGCGGGTACCATTGACTTGGGTGGTTATAACGGACCGACAGGTATTACAGGGCGTCACCATCCCATTTTTTTCACTCGAGATATTTGGTGTCATCACGCACGGTACATAAAGGCCAAAGAGAAGTGTCTCGATTGAACCAAGTTTAGAGGCATGGAAGTGTGGTTTAAACTTCTACAAGGTCAAACGTGTCACACGATGTCGATGGTCAATTTATCCTTTAGGGTAATTGATTCATCACATCCTTAGTAATTATCAGAGCACAAAAAAATAAAACAATGCGATTATATCTTTTATTAAATTTCAATAAGTTACAGTCCGTGGCAATGCTGACACATCCCTGTCCCATGGAACCAATTAAGTTATCCAGTAATTGCTTGCTCTGACACATATCGCTGATGAGTATTTTCTCATATTATAAAATATCAACTGGCATTGGATGCAACATATGGCATGACAAAAACCGGTAAAGCCTCATGGCTACCAGCTTTTACATGAACGTGATAGGAAAATATCAATGAGCAAACAACTTGTCTCTGAGTCGAACCCGTGGGGATTATCATGGGAGAAATTCTTCTATTATTTTATGGGCCTGCGAAAAGGAGAGCTGCGAAAAGATATAGACACACTACGGAATCAGTACCCGGATGATGACTCAGACCAATTGGCAAGAAGAGTTGTCAATGCACAGGTACCTCTCTCATTGGCTGGCGGAATCATCTTGCAGATCCCTTGGCTGCTCCCTGGTGTCGGTCCCGCTCTGAAGTTATTGGGCGTTTCGATGGGTGCATCGGTGATGGTCATCTTGAATATGACCATGCTCTTGCAAATCGCCCTGATATACGGACAAGACATCGACGATCGAGCTCGTTTGAAAGAGATGCTCGCCATCATAGCTGCTTCGGGGTTGGCAGGAGGTGCATCGGCATTACCACATCTCAGCGCACTACATCCAGGGTACAAGGCTTTAGTCGGCGGCACAGCGGTGACGACCGTAAGCCAACTACTTGGGGAAGCGGCCATTCGTTATTATCGCAGCGCCTCTCAGAATAGCCGGCACGTAGCAACTACGTAGCCCGTATATAGAAAAGCTACGGATAGTGCCAATAATATTGTATGAACACCCTCAATCGCGGGATTTATCAGCAGGATAGAATGCCTTAAGATGTAATAGGAGGTTAGCACATCATTGGTATTAACTATCAATCTCAGACGTAGATTTGGTCAGGACCCAGAGAACCTATCGACCATCAGGGTTAGCCTGTCGTCATAGTACTTAACCGTTTTGTTGTAATTTACCAACAGCCATCGCGAATCATGAATCCTCAAGACCACCGCTCAACAGCTCCTATAAGCGTGTAGTAAAACCGGCCGCCCCATGAGATAACCCCATAGAAGTTCACACCCGTCCTCGGCAAACCTGCGATATGCGGTTTAACCATACTCAGAAGACGTACCGATCAACGGATATCAGATTCATGATTCAGATCAGAATGGAGTATGGGTTCCTTCAACCGACGTAACTACAGATAGTCACCTGGCTGTATCAACACTAAGGCGAAACTTAGTTGCTTGACTCGACCTTGTTTGTCCATATCTACATTGATGCATTTTTCAAAAACATCCCGAGATCCTGACGGCTTAACGGCCTGCTGAAAAGAAAGCCTTGTACCTCATCACAGCCTTTGCTTTGCAGAAACTCAAGCTGCTCTTTTGTCTCCACGCCTTCAGCAATCACCTCCAATCCCAGATTATGAGCCATGGAAATGATGGTTCCGGTGATGGCCATATCTTCGGTATCCTGGGGGATGTCACAGACGAATGATCGGTCGATCTTCAGACGGTCAATGGGCAGGCGTTTGAGATAGCTGAGGGAAGAGTAGGCAATGCCGAAGTCGTCCACGGCGACTTTTACACCCATTGCCTTGAGTTCAGTTAGGATGGCGATACTCGACTCTGGATCATCCATTACACAACTCTCGGTCAATTCAAGTTCCAATTGACTTGGATCCAGATTATTGGTTTTGAGTGCATCCTGTATCTTATGTTTCAGCCCAGCATCTCGAAATTGACGGCCCGACAGATTTACACTGAATCGGCTGGGCGCTAGACCTTCGTCTATCCAACGACGGAATTGCCCGCAGGCAGTACGCAGCACCCACTCACCGATCGCTACGATTAGACCACTCTCCTCAGCTACTGGGATAAAACGATCAGGACCAATTGAGCCTCTCTCTGGATGATCCCATCGCAGCAGGGCCTCTAATCCGATCACTCCACCGTCAGCCAGGCGAACCTGAGGTTGATATGCCATTTCGAAGTTGCCGTCCGTTGTTGCCTTGCGCAACGCACTCTCAAGTTCCAATCGCTCTCTGGTCGCCCTATTCATGGACTCGTTAAAATAGCAGTAGGTTCCTCTACCTTCGGCCTTTGCCTGATACATAGCGGTATCGGCGTGTCGCTGCAGGGTGACCACATCATGTCCATCCTGCGGATAAAGACTAATGCCAATACTGGTGCCGACAGACAACTGATATTCATCCAGATTCACCGGTTTAACAATATCTTCGATTAATTGCTCTGCGACTCTGGAGACGTCCTTAATTTCAAGAACATCTCGCAGCAGTACGACAAATTCATCACCCCCGACTCTCGATACTATATCATCCGGACGCAAACGGTTGACAATACGCTGGGCAACCAGTTTCAACAGCCGGTCACCGAAGGGATGGCCCAGTGTATCGTTAACCTTTTTGAAGTGGTCTAGATCGAGGAACAAAACTGCCAGCCCACGAGTACGCCGCTGGGTCTGGAGCATCGCCTGCTCCGCTTGCTCTTTGAGTAATGTGCGGTTTGGCAGGTCCGTCAGCACATCGTAATGGGCCAAATGATGGATACGCTCTTCGGAGCGCTTCTGTTCGCTGATATCCCGGAATACCACTACCGTACCTAATATGCATCCGTCTTCCTGCACCGGATTGGCCAGGTATTCGACCGGAAAGCTGCTACCATCCCTACGCCAGAATAATTCACCCTTTATGAGCTGAGACTCACCGCTCTGCATTGTAGCCAATGCCGGACATGCCTCTGATGGATAGCGTTCTCCGCTTGGGAGAGTATGGTGGAATAGGGGATGAGCAGCCTTTCCGATCATCTCCGCCGGTTCATACCCAAGCAGTCTGGCTGCGGCTGGATTCACGAAGGAGATGATCCCCTTGGAATCAGTCCCGTAGATACCCTCTCCGACCGTCTCAAGAATGCGCAGATTTTCACGTTTCGACCGCTCCAGTTTCTCTTGGGTTTTTTCGCGCTGAAGAATCTGCTCTCTCATTTGCTCGTTGAGATTTTGTAGCGCTTGGGTGCGCATTGCGACACGTTGCTCTAATTCTTGGTTCAGTATTTGCAGTTCAGCCTCTGTCTCTTGGCTGTGCGTCAGGTGCTCATGGATACTGGCCAGCATGAACTGATAGGAGTGATGCAGGGCAGTGATTTCATGCTGTAGGTCCTGCTCGTCGAGTTTTGCTGGTTCTTGTCGGTGATTGTCGATACGCTCCAACAGTTCCTCCTCTCCGTCGGAGACCTCAAGCATAGATGCACGTAGCGTATTCAAGGGTACCGCAATCACACCATATAGATGCCAGAACAACCAGAGCATACTCAACACCGAGAATACAATGACGACGAGTACCAACAGATTGATATTTTTAGCGCCTTCCCTAGCGAGAACTCCGCTGTAGTCAGCGAGTGCTTGAATCTCATCCATCAAGGCATTTCCGTCAACTAGAAAACGACCATAACGAACCATCAACAAGTCATCGTCGCTGTTCATATCATTGATTTTAAGGAATGGCGGAGTCTTAGAACGTAAAACCTGCCACTTTGGACCAACTTCTTGTTCTAGTCGTGCAAGCAACACAGGATTCATCGCGAGCTTCAACAAGCGCTCATACCGCTCATCGAATGTTTTGATACTGGCCTCAGAAATAGCCACAGAGTCGGGAGAGCCATCTGTAAGCAAAGATTCATTTATACCCCGAAATAACATTTGCAAGGACATTCTCTGCTGTTCCAGGGCGCGGGAAGCTTCAGTCAATGCATGTATGCGATGCTCACCGAAATAGTGAATTACCACGACTGCGATGAACAAGACCAGGCAGATTGCAGGCGCGAGGCGCAGCTTCTGCTTGATGTTCAGCTTCATTATGAAGTTCTTTGCAATAAACGACCTGCTAATGCTCTACCGGCAGGCCAGCCTCTACCCATGCCGAAAAACCATCCCTAAACCAGTTCACTTGAGTGTATCCGGTACGAATTGCGGTGACTGCTGCTTTATAGGATTTCCAGCCTGTGTCTCCATGGCTGTAGATGAGAACGGGAACCCCTTTCTTTTTCGGCAGTGATGAGAGAGAAAAACGATCTTGGGATGGATCGAAGTCAACATGTTTGACGCTGCTGCCTTTATAGGGTGCGAAAACGGCACCGGGTATGTGACCCCGTCCGTAGTTAATTCCAGAGCGGACATCAAAAATCAGGACGCCTTCTCCTATCAGTTTTCTGGCTTCCTCAACCGACACGATTCGTCCGCCTGACAACTCGGTGGGCGTAACCACACCTGGAGCCGCAATAACAGGGCATGTCCAGAAGATCACTAGAAGAAGGCCAAAATAGCTATACCTGCTTGATTTCATGAGCATT
>JASJBU010000271.1 GCA_030066355.1 Gammaproteobacteria bacterium
AAATTAATGCACAGGGCACCACCATCATTTTGACCACGCACTACCTGGAGGAGGCCGAGTCACTGTGTCGCAACATCGCCATCATCAACCAGGGGCGGATTGCCGAGCGTGCGGCGATGGGAGAGATGCTGCGTCGCCTGCATCAACAGAGCTTCGTACTGGATACCGCTGAGCCTGTGACCGAGCTGCCTGCAATTGATGGCTTTGTTTTACAGATCACCGAGTCATGCGTGCTGGAAGCCTGTGTCACGCGGGATAAGGGCCTGAGTGAATTATTCGCCGGGCTGCATGCTGCAGGAATCGAGGTGGTGAGCTTACGCAACAAACAGAACCGCCTGGAGCAGTTGTTCATGGACATGGTGGCCAACGGTCGCGCCCATGGGGAGGATCAACTGGAGGCGGGTCAGTGAGCCACTACAGTGCCTACTGGACGGCCTTCCAGACCATTCTTACCAAGGAGGTGTTGCGTTTTGCGCGTATCTGGGTGCAGACGGTGTTGCCGCCAGCAATCACCACGGCGCTTTATTTCATTATCTTTGGCAAGCTCATTGGAGAGCAGATCGGTGACATGGAGGGTTTCCGCTATATCGACTTCATCGTCCCCGGCCTGATACTGATGGCCGTTATTTCCAACAGCTACGCCAATGTCGTATCGAGTTTTTACAGCAGCAAGTTCCAGCAACATGTGGAGGAACTACTGATTGCGCCTTTGCCAAATTGGGTCATCCTGGCAGGTTACGTGGCCGGTGGTGTCGCGCGTGGCGTGGTCGTGGGTGTCGTCGTTACCATTGTGTCGCTATTCTTTTCGGACCTGGCGATCCACAGCTACGGGGTGACTCTGCTGGTTTTTGTCCTCACCTCGATCCTGTTTGCGCTGGCGGGTTTCATCAACGCCGTCTATGCCAACAGTTTCGATGACATATCCATCGTGCCGACCTTCATTCTGACGCCATTGACCTACCTGGGTGGCGTGTTCTATTCGATCACGCTGTTGCCGGATTTCTGGCAGCATATTTCGCTGGCCAATCCGGTCCTGTACATGGTCAATGCGTTCCGCTACGGCCTCCTCGGTGTCAGTGACATTCCGCTGTGGGTTGCTTTTCAAATCATCATCGGGTTTATCGTTGCATTGTTCGTTTTCGCCATGTTCCTATTGAATAAGGGTGTGGGGATCAAAAGCTGATGAAAAGGCAGCAGTGGAGCTGGGCGCTATACGACTGGGCCAACTCTGCGTTCGCCACGACCGTGATGGCTGGCTTTTTCCCGGTCTTCTTTAAGCAGTACTGGGCCGATGACCTTGGTGTGACCGACAGTACTTTCTGGTTGGGCGCGGCCAATTCCTTTGCCGCAGTGCTGGTCGTGCTTTTCGCGCCAGTCATCGGTGTCTGGTCTGACCGAGTCAGCATGAAGAAACGTCTACTGTTTCTGTTTGCTGCGCTGGGGATACTCATGACCGGTGGCTTATTCCTGGTGCAACAGGGTTTCTGGCAGCTTGCCTTGATGCTCTACGTGCTTGCGGTGATCGGCTTTTCATCGGCAAATGTGGCCTATGATGCATTACTGCCCGGCGTCGTCGGGGAGGGTTCGCCGGAGCGTTTGTCCGCGCTTGGGTTTGCGCTGGGCTATCTGGGGGGCGGGCTGCTGTTTGCCGTGAACGTCTCGATGGTGTTGCAGCCTGGTTGGTTCGGCCTGGCCGACAGTGCCGAGGCAGTGCGCTGGTCGTTCCTGATGGTGGCGTTGTGGTGGGCTCTGTTTAGTGTGCCGGTGCTCCTGTTTGTACAAGACAGAACAGTTGATCATGCCCCACGCAGCGTTTTGTCTGTGTGGCGTGAACTGGCGGCGACTTGGCGAGAGCTGCGTGCATTACCCATGGCGTTCACTTTTCTGATTGCTTATTGGCTATACATCGATGGTGTTGACACCATCGTACGCATGGCCGTGGACTACGGCCTGTCTCTAGGGTTTGAGAGCAATGATTTGCTCACGGCTCTTCTGATCACCCAGTTTGTTGGTTTTCCAGCGGCCTTGGCTTTTGGGCACCTGGGTGTCCGGATCGGTGCCAAGCGTGGCATCTGGCTGGCTATTGTCGTCTATATCCTCGTGGTGTTCTGGGCCTGGCGTATGCAGTCGAGCAGCGAGTTCTATGCCTTGGCCGTGGTGATCGGACTGGTGCAGGGCGGTATCCAGGCACTCAGCCGCGCCCTGTTTGCGCGCCTGATCCCTGCACAGCGCGCGGGGCGATATTTTGGGCTCTACAACATGATGGGCAAGTTTGCAGCGGTAATCGGGCCGGTAATGGTTGGGTGGACCGCATTGCTGTTTGACAGCCCGCGCGCCGGGATTCTCAGCGTACTCTTGTTGTTTCTGTTGGCGGCAGCCCTGTTGTCCCGGGTTGACGTGAAACTGGGTGAACAACAAGCGGCTAACCTCGGGAGAGCCTGATGCATTATCTCTTGGTGATCCTGGTTTTACTGGTACTGATCTACGCACCGCAATGGTGGGTTCAGCGCGTACTGGCGCGTTACAACAGGACAGAGGAAGAGAACTTCCCGGGCACCGGTGGCGAGCTGGCGCGTCATTTGCTGGATCGCTTTGACCTTGGGGTAGTGAAGGTTGAGGTCTCGGAACAGGGCGATCACTATGATCCACTGAGCAGGGCCGTGCGTCTGACTGAGGATAAGTTCAATGGCAAGACGCTGACGGCGATTACTGTAGCGGCGCATGAGTGTGGACATGCACTGCAACATGCCGTCGAACAACCATCGTTTATGTTGCGGACCCGCTTGGCGCAGTTGGGGATCTGGGCCGGTAGGTTCGGATCGTTCCTGCTGTTTATGGCGCCATTCCTGGCATTGGCGACGCGTGCGCCTTCGCCTGGCCTGATCAGCGCCTTGGGCGCATTTCTGATTATGGGTTTTGGAGTGATGGTGCAGCTGGTTACTTTGCCAGTTGAGCTGGATGCGAGCTTCAAAAAAGCACTGCCCTTGCTGCGTGATGGCTATATCGAAGGTCACCAAGTGCCAGCGGCCGAGAAGATACTGCGCGCTGCCGCATGGACTTATGTTGCCGCATCGCTAGCCAGTTTGTTGAATTTTTGGCGTTGGCTGGCAGTGCTTCGTCGTTAGGTGTGAACAGTTTGGAACCGGGTTGGTCCACGACTTTGGTAGCGGGCTCACCGGTATGGGCTGGGTTTGTCTGGAAGCGGCTTTGGATCAAACGCAGATGTTACTGCGCTCCCCTGATTTGTTTGAAAAGACATAGGGGTGATCATTCTGAAGGTATTTTGTTGCCTCCGGTGCGGGTAGAGGTCTGCTGAAATAATAACCCTGAAGGTAATCGCAATGGTGTGCGATCAGGAATTCGACTTGCGCTTCAGTTTCCACACCTTCGGCGACAACCTTTAGACCAAGGTTGTGCGCGAGGCTGATGGTGGCGGCGCTTATCTCAAGGTCATTTTGATCATGCTCAATATCCCGAACAAAGGTGCGGTCCAGTTTTAGCACCTGGATTGGCAGGCGTTTCAGATAAGAGAGTGATGAGTAGCCTGTGCCAAAGTCATCGATAGCCAGGCCCACCCCCAGCTGACGTAGTGCGTTTAGTTGTTGTACAGCTACCTCCGGGTCGACCATGGCCGCCGTTTCCGTTATCTCGAGTTCGAGGTCTTGGCCTTTCAAGTGGTGTTTCGACAGCGTGTTACTGACGATATCGCTCAACTCATTGAAATGAAGTTGCCGAGCAGACAGATTGATCGACATTTTCAGGTTCTGTGAGCCCAGGTTGATCCATGTGGAGAGTTGCCGACAGGCCTCGTCGAAAATCCATTCGCTGAGTTCGTGAATCAAACCAGTATCTTCAGCAACCGGGATGAAGTCATTCGGTTGGATCTCTCCCCGTTCGGGGTGCCTCCAGCGAATGAGGGCCTCCATGGATGAAACGTGCTCTTGGGAGGCGTGAATCAGCGGTTGGTAATGGAGTTCCAGATGTCCTTGATCCATGGCAGACCGAAGTTCGGCTTGAAACTGCAGCCGTTCCTGCGCAGCAAGGAGCATCGAATTCGTAAAATAATGGTAATTGTTTCGACCATGCTCCTTGGCGTGGTACATGGCAATGTCTGCATTACGCATTAACTCATCACCATTGGAACTGTCGTCAGGATATATGCTGATCCCGATGCTGGGACTGGTTTTCAGGGTATGGGTGTCGATCGAGTATGGTTTGGAGACCTCCTTCAACAGGGTATCCGCAATGACCGCAGCCTGGGTGCTGTCACTGATACGAGTCAGTACGATGACGAACTCATCGCCGCCGATTCTTGCAACAATGTCGCTTGCGCGGACCCCTTTCTTCAGTCGCTCTGCCACTTGAATCAGTAGTTTGTCGCCTACCTGGTGCCCCAGTGAATCGTTTATGTTTTTGAACCGGTCAAGATCGATGAAAAAGACCGCGACTCGGGTTTGGTCCCGATTGGCTATCGATAATGCCTGTGCCAGCCGATCTTCCAGGCTGAATCGATTTGGCAGGCCGGTAAGTATGTCGTGGTGGGCCAGATGCGCGATGCGCTCTTCAGCCTCTTTCCGCTCGGTAATGTCGTTAAAACTTGCGATAAAGAAGAGGTCCTCATTGTTTTCATCTTTTATCGCCGAGATGGAAATCAACTTTGGGAAGACGCGGCCCGATTTCGTTTTGTCCCAGAATTCACCCTGCCAAAAACCGTTCTCATTCAATGCCTGCCACATTTCATCGTAGGTCGAGGCTGGTGTTTTGCCACTTGCCAGTATCTTGGGGTTTTTGCCTTTAACATCATCGTACGAGTAGCCGGTTTGTTCCGTGAACGCAGAATTGGCGTTAATAATCCGATTGTTTTTGTCGGTGATGAGAATCGGTTCGCCACTTTTTTCAAAAGCGTTGGCATATATTCTGAGCGCTTCCGCAGTCTGCTCTGCCTCCGTTTTGGATGCGGCCAATTTTTTGTTCGCACTCAGAATGTTGCGGCGCATATCCTCCATGGCCATGGTCAACTTGCCAACCTCATCCTTGGAGTCTGCGGACAGTCGGTTAGACCAATTGCCCTGTGATGCGGATCTGGACCATTCAAGGAGAGTCGACAAGCGATGAGTGATCCGGCGTATCACGACGAAAGCGATACCCAGCAGGAACATGCCGCCAAATGTGCCAATGATGATAGTGAGTAGAAGGTTTCGACGGACTGTTGATACGAGATTGTTGCGCGATACCGAAATATTGCTGACTTCAGATTTAATCAGGGCTGTGATCCCGCTATCTATCTTCGCTTGCACGTCTGACTCAACGGTTGTCAGTAAC
>JASJBU010000272.1 GCA_030066355.1 Gammaproteobacteria bacterium
TAGAAGGTCACCAGGATGATCGAGTCGTTGACCACGATGCCGGACAGACCGAAGAAGCCGAACACCGACAGCAGGGTCATGTTCATGCCCATCAGCCAATGGCCGAGGATGGCTCCGGTCAGACCCAGAGGAATCACCGCCATCACGATCAGCGGCCAGCCGTAAGATGAGAAGACCCAGGCCAGCACCAGATAGATGAGGATCAAAGCCAGCCCGACGCCGATCCGCAGGTCATTCAGGGTGTCCCGCTGGCTGGCGGCAGTGCCCTCCAGGGTGTAGGTAATCCCATAGCGGCTGACCAATTCAGGTAATGTGGATGCGCTCAGACCGTTGATGATCTCCTGGGTATTGCCCAGCAACGGGTCCACATCCCCGGTGACTGATACCGAGAGTTGACCATCGGCATGGCGCAACGCCTCAAAGCCCAGCTTGGAACGCCACTCGGCCACACTGCTCAGGGGGGCGAACTCACCGTCGGGCAGACGGATGGGGAGTTGATCCAGGCTGGTCAGATAGCGTTGCTCCTGGTCCGGCAGTTGCACACGCACCTCCACCTCGTCAGCCCCGTCCTGAAAGCGCTGCAGGCGGATACCATCATAAGCGGCGCGCAATTGACGGCCCAGATCCAGGATGGTCAGACCCAGGGCCTCGCCCTCCGGGGTCAGGGAATAGATCAGTTGCTCTCGGCCATAGGGCAGGTCGTCGTCCACCGCGCTGACCCCGGGGATGCCCTTGACCGCCTCCTGCAGCTCGAGCGCAGCGGTCTTGAGGATCTCCGGGTCATCGCCGCTCAGACGGACCTCCAGATCCTTGGTGGGCGGCCCCGGGCGACGGGCGGTGATGGTGAAGCTCTCCACCCCGGCGGGCACCTTGACCCGTTTTCGCCAGTCGCGCACGAAGTCGTTGTTCTGCACACTGCGACTGTCCGGCGCGGTCAACTCCACATAGATCGAACCGATGCGCTCGCCGGATATTGCCCGCCCCCGCCCGCTGGATGCGCCATGGCTCACATAGGAGGTCTCCACTACAGGCTCCTCATAGAACGCCTGGGTATCCTGCAGGGTCTGCTCCAGATGCCCCAAAAAGCGGTCGACGGTATCCTCCGCGGTACCCGCAACGAAACGCACGTTGGCATACACCGTGGTCGACTCGGGTGAGGGGAAAAACTGCCAGCCGACCCGACCGCCGGCCAACAGTCCCACGGCGAACAGCAGACTGGCGATGGCGAAGGCAATGGTGGCCCAACGAAATTCAATGGCGTTCTGTACCAGACGACGGAAGGGTCCATCACGCAACCGCACGAAGCCGTTGTCGAGGCGTTCACGCAGGCGCGATCGCTGCCCGCGATGGCTGTGACCGAAGGCGTGGCGCAGGTGCCCCGGCAGGATCAGAAAGCTCTCCACCAGGGAGGCGAAGATCACACTGACGATCACCAGAGGAATGGCAAACATGATATTACCCATGTGCCCGCCGATCAGCATCAAGGGCAGAAAGGCCGCGATGGTGGTCAGCGACGAGGCCATCACCGGTGCGAGCATGCGCCGCGCCCCGCCCTCGGAGGCTTTCAGAGGGTCCTCTCCCTGGTCGTAATGAGCCTGGGCGTCCTCGCCGACCACGATGGCATCGTCGACGATAATGCCCAGCGCCATGATCAGGGCAAACAGGCTGACCATGTTGATGCTGCCGCCCATGGCGTAAAGCACCGCCAAGGTGGCCATGAAGGAGACCGGAATACCCACCGCGACCCAGAAGGCGACCCGTGCGGAGAGAAACAGATAGAGGATACCCAACACCAGTAACAGACCGCCGGCGCCATTGGTCACCAGCAGCATGATGCGCTGCTTGATCAGCTCCCAACGCTCGTTGAAGACCCGCACCTCGATGTTGTCCGGGAGGGTCGGACGCCGCTCTTCCAGCCACGCCTGCAGGATCTCGGCGGACTCCAGGGAATCGCCATTCTCAGCCCGCTGTAGCAGCATCACCACCGCCTGTTTACCCCCGCTGGTGATGGTCGAACTGCCCGGCTCGGGTGCACGGGCGATCTCGGCGATCGATCCCAGATCGATCCGCTGACCCGAACCACCGACAACGGGTAGATCTTCGAACTGCACCGGCTCACGGCGCTGATCGAGACTGCGCAGTTCCCGGGTGCCGTCATTCTCACCGATCAGGCCCGCCGGCAGATCCTGACTCAACTCGTCGATACGCTTACCGATCTGCGCCAGACTGAGACCGAGCTGGCGCAGCTGTTCGGAAGCAATGCGCACCTCGATCGACTCCTCAGGCAGCCCCTCGAAATCGATCTTGTCGATCCCCTTGGCCAGCAGTTCCCGCTCGAACTGACGCGCCAGGGTGCGCAGCTCGCCCAGAACTTCCGGCCCGCTCACCAGCACGCGCGCCACCGATTCGTAGCGCACCGACTGGGCGACTTTGGGCTCCTCCGCATCCTCCGGCAGGCTGACGAAATCATCCACCTGCTTCTTCACCTGATCCAGTGCGAGGATGATGTCGGTGCCCTCCTCGAATTCCAGGGTGATGCCGGAGATGCTCGGGGCGGAGGAAGAGGTCATCTCCTTGAGATTGTCGACATTGCGCAGACGCTGCTCCAGGGGATTGGTGATACCGGTCTCCACATCCTCGGCGCTGGCGCCGCTCCAGACAGTGTTGACCGAGACGATGTCCAGCGCGAAGTTGGGGAAGAACTGCACATTGAGTTTGTTCAGGGCCAGCGCGCCGACCAGCAGCATGATCACCATCAACAGGTTGGCCGCCACCCGGTGGTTGGCAAAGACACCGAGCAGATCGGCATGGTGGGTTCGGGCCCGTTCGAAGGCGTCATTCATACTGGTACTCCATCAGGATCAACCCTTCGCCACCTTGACCTTGAGGCCACTGACCGCATGGGGCAGATGGGTGCGGATGATCCTGTCACCCGCCTTGATCTCTGGGCTGCGAATCAGCAGCGCGGGGGGTGCGTCCACGGGTCGATACTGACCCACGGTCTGCACCTCGATGCCCTGCATGCGCCCCTCCCGCAATAGATATATGCGGCTGTTGCCGTAGATCGCCTGAAAGGGGATGGAGACCAGCCCGGGTTGTAGGGGGCGGCGCAGATCAAGCTTGAGCAGATTGCCCAGGCGCAACCGATCCGCGCCCTCAATCACTCCGAAGAAACCATCGATCCCGCTGGCATCTGCCTCGCCAGCCAGCCGGTCCAGGTTCAGCCGTATGGAGTGACCGGCCAGCTCCGCATGGGCGTTGAGTTGTGGGTCCTGATTGAGCGCCTCCTGAATCTCCGCCTGGTAGCGCACCGGGATCCGCGCGCGGACCTCCAGACCGTCGGCCGGATAGAGTGTCAACAAGACCTGAGCGGTCTGTACCCGGTCGCCCACCGCGACGCCAACCGCGGCGACCACCCCGTCGAACGGCGCGATCACCTCGCTGCGTTCGAGGGCGAGCTCGGCCTCATCGAGCCGGGCCTGGGCGCGCAACAGGCGCGCCTCCAATTGCTTGCGGTTGGCCTCATGGCGCTGCACCTCCGACTGTCGGGCAATGAGCGAGAGCTCCTGACGCCCAAGGTCGTCACGGGCATCATCCAGGGCGGATTCGGAACTGAGGTTTTGCTTGCGTAGACGCTCCTCCCGGGCGACTTTCGCCTGAGCGAGTTTTAGCAGGCGTTGTTCCTTCTTGAGCGCTTGCTGATTGCTCCGATGACGCAGATCCAGGTCGGACAACTGAGCCTCCAGGTCCAAGACATCTGCCTCGGCCTGGGCCACCGCCGGTGCGAAATCCCGGGGATCGAGCCGCAACAGAGCATCCCCCTGTCTGACCTTGTCGCCCTTGCGGACCCACAGCTCGGTGACCAATCCGGCCCCCGGGGCGGCCGCCTGCAGTAGATCCGGTGCCTCGACCTCCCCGTAGAGAATCAGGCTGGGAGCCAGCGACTGGGGCGAGGCCTCAAACACTTCCACCTGCCAGACCTTCTCTTTCGGCTGTGGTTTGGGCGGTTCAGGCCGGCTCGCCTTCAAATAAGAGAACCCCCCGACACCCAGGACGATCAATAGAATCGGCAGACCAAATTTTAGGGTGCTAGGTTTGATGTTCATGTGGCATTAAGTCTGTTGTACCACCCGTACTGAATGAACCGCATGGTTGAATTCAGGATGGACTCATGGGCAATTGAAGCAGATTGGCCGATGAAGGACAGTCAGTCAACTGATTGACTCCATTAACTGTGAGAAGGTTCCTTTCTGACAGATCACCGAGACAGTAACGTCCCGTGGCCAGTCGGTCCTCCAATGGAAGTCAGTGGGTTTGGCACCATCAGGAGATCAGCGGGTCAGCCGTCATGCGGTTCGTTTCTCCAAGCAGTTTCGCTATAGTAGCCTCCCGGGCAGACATTTGTGTGATCCGTGTGTTGGCGCCCGAGAATGCAGTCAAAAGATCGCATGCATTTCCGAGCCGACGCCCTGCTGACTTCAATGACCCGGGACACCGGAAGCGGCAAGCTACGATGGTGACTTGTTTGGACGGTGGAGCGTTCGCCCGAGGCATCAAACCGGCGCGGCAATCGACTGGAGCCATGCGCGACAGAAGCCCTGAAACATAGGCGAGCCGTTTGGCATGGTCCAGTCATTCCGTGGATACCAACTGAACTGTGATGGAGATGCGATCTTGCTGAAGGAGTGACAGACCGGCAGCGCGTTCCGTTTCAGGGCTAAACGCATTTACTGTTGCTTAGACTGAAAAGGTCAAGTTCGGCGATGCCGATGCCCGACTACACAATCCCAAGGAGACCGACAAGCAATGAACGACAACGAGACCCGCCTGCGCCTGGGCATCCCCAAGGGCAGCCTGCAGGAGACCACCAAGAAGCTTTTCGCCCTGGCCGGCTTCAATCTGCGCATTTCTGGACGCTCCTACTACCCGGACATCGATGACCCGGATCTACAGTGCATCCTGATCCGCCCCCAGGAGATGGCGCGCTACGTCGGTCAGGGCGTGCTCGACTGCGCGATCACCGGGCTCGATTGGGTGATCGAGTCCGGAGCGGACGTCGAGGAGCTCGCCGACCTGCGCGCACCCTGGCCGAACTACGGCCCGGTGCGCTGGATCCTCGCGGTGAAGAACGACTCCGACTTCCAGACGCCGAAGGATCTCGAGGGCAAGCGCATCGCCACCGAGGTGGTGGGACTCACCAAGAAGTACCTCAAGGAGCACGGCGTCAGCGCGGACATCGAGTTCTCGTGGGGCGCCACGGAGGTGAAGCCTCCGCTCCTGGCCGACGCGATCATCGACGTCACGGAGACGGGCTCGAGCCTGCGCGCGAACGAGCTGCGCGTGATCGACACGGTGATCGAGAGCACGCCGCGCTTCATCGCCAATC
>JASJBU010000273.1 GCA_030066355.1 Gammaproteobacteria bacterium
ATCGCCGCTTGATCGCAAGATCAGTAAAAAAAACCCTACTTATTCTATAGTCAGCTGACTACTCAACCATAAAACAGCTGGCAATACTTATGAATACGAATGATCAATCTTCGAAAAACCAAGGAAGGCAGTTCGAGCGATCAATCATTCGTATTCATAAGTATTGCCAGCTGTTTTATGGTTGAGTAGTCAGCTGACTATAGAATAAGTAGGGTTTTTTTTACTGATCTTGCGATCAAGCGGCGATTCCCGCACCTGTCAGAATCATGGTGATTTGTGCTGCTAAGGTCCGGTAAATGACATACTTGGTAGCGTACGTTTTATTATTTTGAAGCTCGAGGGGTGATACAGACTGCCTCACGACAAGAAGCAGCGATGGCCTGCCTAACAATGGCTAAACTGGTTGGGATTGAAGCATGCCGCAGGCGACCGGTTATGAGCTTATTGGATAAGTAGGTCTAGTGGTCGTTTGGGATTGTCAGAGCACAAGGTGCTTCATAAGCGCGAGTCATGGCTATTGCAGGTGTTTATGATGGTCTGAATAGTATCCAGAATTCCACCCTGCGAAGACCAGCTACACAGGTTGGTTGAAGCTGCCCCTAAGGAGTGAAAGATTGGGGCAGGCACTGGATAGTGATACACCGCCGCTCCTCAACTCAATGTAGATAAGAAGACTGAAAAGAACCACACTGCGGCCGCTGCCATAAGCAGCGTATCAACGACAAATTTACCACGTAATAACTTTGACATCTGATTCCTCCTGCCCGATTTCTCGATTTTGTGTGCCGGCCTGGTGCCTGTGTCTTGAGGTGTAGCAGTTGTGCAATCCCAGGCGTCAGTCCCGCTAGTCAATCAACACTTCACCATCTGAAGGCTTTTTTGTATCGAGGAAATGCGCTCATTTCTTTCGTTACGACTCTATTCAAGCACGGGTTTTGTGCTCCCTCAATAGCCCGGAAACAGGCTGAAACACAGTGAATCGATTCTGAAACCAAAGTTACTCAGGTGTAACTTATTACAATCGAAAGAACCTGATAAATCGACTTGTCTTGGCCTGTCTTAGATACAATTAATGGCAACCATAAAACTATTTTTGGTTTTGTTGGAATTCTCGTAACCATGGAGAGGCGGAAAATAAGGGTGTTCTCCCTGACCACCCTTACGAATCCCTGAAAGAGGCTGGTTGTGTCAACCTCCCAGGGTTTGATTTTTTGTGATCAGTCGTCATCACGCTTGTTGCTTTGGCCATGACCGTGCTTGGACTTCTTGATCGCCCAGGTACCGTCGCCATCGTCAGCGGCGGAGTGTTGGATGTTGACATACAGGGTGTCGTCATCAAACGGGCTGAAGTAGATACCGGTGCCCTCGGCACCCGGGTCGGTTAGAGAGGCGAACAGTTCGACCTCCTCGGAGGTGCCGAACTCATTGGTCTCGGTACTGGCGAACCAGATATCGGAAGGTTTGTTGTCCTCGACCACCACCAAGTCACCGTTGGGGACCTCGGCCAGGTTGTCAACGCTGTCGAATCCGGTCTGGAAGCCATCATCACCGGGCTTGCCGATCTCCACCGGGACGTTTACGCCGGCCTTGGCGAAGTTGGTGACCATCAGGGTCTCCAGGCCGATAGGGATAACCCGGCCTTCATACAATTCCTTGGTGAACTCCAATTCCCCCGAGTCGAGGTTGGTTGCCGTATCACTAAGGCCTTCAGTGATGATCACATAGAGTACGCCGTCGATGATTTTCAGGTCTTCGGGACGTTGATAGCTCTGACCACCGAACTCGCTGCCTGACTCACGCGCCATCAGAGGATCGATTGGGCCGCCCCATTCACCTTGGCCAACACCGTCGGCACCGGTGACTTTCGAGGCATAGAGATCACCTTCGGAGAGATCACCATAAGCCGCGGGCACAAACTTGTAGACACCGCCGCCGCAAGGTACCACGCCGTCACAACCGGAGGTGCGGCCACGATGCTTGTCAACTACGTAAGAGATTACCCTGAACATCCAGGTCGATACCTTCGTGTGCCAATCGGCCCACAGCAGGACGATCGATGACGGCAGTGATGGTCATGAGGTCATTGGGATCGAGCTTGATCTCAAACAAACGCCCTTGGTAGACCTCCTCGGCGAAGAGTAGGGTACCCCAGGGCGTCCAGCGGATACCGTCCAGGGCGTCCCAGGATGGGTCCTGGGCCAGCAGCCTGGTCTCATCGGTCTTCAGGTCAACCACCGACACCGACCCGCCCTCGGGCAGGCTGGCAGGGAGGCGCAGTTCATGGGTGCGGTACATGAAACGGCCGGCCATCCAGCCGGTCTCGTTGTCCGTGTTCAAGTCATGCCAGTCGTCACGTCCACCATCATAGATATTAAGGTCTGTCTCGTCGGATACGACGGCCTGCGTGAATCCTTCCGGAATAATCCAGGGTACAGTCGGGTCCCACTCCGCAGAATCGGCAGAAGCTTCCATCGGATCGAATTCAAAGCTGGAAGTGTCATCATCGTCATCGGCGCACACACTGGTCGGGATGGCCAGGGCGGCGGCAATGGCGGTTGCAAGAATCTGTCACTTTATCATTCGCATCAGTCCCCTATCGGTTCTTTAAAACAGGTGCAATCGGTGTTATTGCTGTGGGTTGGCCATCTGACCCGTTCTCGGATTCGAGAACCGCGAAGTATGGAGATCTCAGATAACTGATGAATGAAGATAAGATGAAATATTCATGAAAAAATCGTGTAGGCTTGTCATGCAGATGTCATCCTTCGTGTTACAGGCCCTTGGTGATTACTGTGGAGTCGGCTGATGAACTCAATCAAAATGATGTGCAGACCATGGCTCATTTTACTCGTTCTTTTGGGTTCGGCATGCACCTCCTTGCCCACTGCCGTGCCGAAGATTTCCTCACAGGCGTTTTCCTCACCAACGGAGACCTCACTGGGTCGCCTCGTTGCCGAGCGGATTGACGAACACCCTGGGCGTTCGGGGGTGCAGGTGCTGGATACCGGTAGGCAGGCACTGCAGGTACGCCTTGCCTTACTGGAGCTGGCAGAGCGGGCCATCGATTTACAATACTATATCTGGAACAGTGACTATAGCGGCAGGCTGCTGGCCGAGCGGGTGATGCTGGCGGCTGACCGTGGTGTCCGGGTACGCTTGCTGCTCGATGATTTCAACGTCAACGAGCAGGATGCTCAACTGATGGCAATGCATGCCCACCCGAATATCCAAGTCCGTATCTACAATCCCAATCCCAATCGCAGCGGACCCATCAAGTGGCTGTCCCTGATGGGTGATTTCGCCCGTCTCAACCAGCGCATGCACAACAAGTCATTTGTGGTGGACGCCAGTATGGCAATTGTCGGCGGTAGAAATTTGGGTGATGAATATTTCGATATAGGTGAAACGATTAATTTTCGGGATAGAGAACTGTTGGCGGCGGGTCCCGTAGTGCGGGATCTCGCCCAAGGGTTCGACAGCTTTTGGAACAGTGAGCGCAGTTATCCGGTGGATGCGATCGTATCATCCAGATTGAGTCAGAATCAGATACAAGTGATGACTAATGAATGGAGAACGCTCAGGCAAGATCAGCCGATTCCTGCATATCCTCTGCCGATGGATCGGGCCGGCAGCCTGGCATTGCTGGAGGAATGGGGTGAGACACTGCTCTGGGCATGCACCAGGGTTTTGATCGATCGGGCACCGGGTCTGTCAGAGATCGATAGTGAGAGACAACAAAGGCTGGCGTTGGAACTCACGGAGTTGGCCACCCAGGTGGAAAGCGAGGTGTTGATCGAATCCGCCTACCTGGTTCTGGGAGACCCAGGGGCGGAGCTTCTCGAAGGTCTGACCGACCGGGGTATCCGGGTGCGGGCACTGACCAACTCACTGGCCACTAATGATCTGGTCACCAATCACTCCGCCTACGCCAGGCGTCGTCCCCAGATGTTGAAAAGCGGTATTGAACTGTACGAACTCAGGCCGGATGCAGAATCTTGCGGGTCGACGATTGGCTCAGCGGATTGGTGTGCCACTGACAATCTGTATGGATTGCATGCCAAGTCGATCGTATTCGATCGGTCCAAGGTATTCGTGGGCTCATTCAATCTAAACCTGCGGTCTGTCTATCTAAATTCAGAGTTGGGACTGGTGGTTGAGAGTCCGGAACTGGCGCAACAGATTGCGGATGACATAGAAAGAAACATGCGACGCGAGAACAGTTGGCGTGTTGAGTTGGATGAATCGGGTGCCCCGCTCTGGATCGGTTGGGAAAACGACGCGCAGATACATTATTCACATGAACCGAAAAGCGGGTTCTGGCGTCGTCTGAAATCCAGCCTGTTATCCATACTGCCGATTGAGAAATACCTGTAACTCCGTTTACGCATGGCCTGTGCGAGATTTGATCGGTTCAACTGAGATTTCCGGCAGGACCTCACCGCTGAGGCGATCATTTACCGTGATTCTGTGATCTTAGGCGATGATGGCTGGTGCGTATCGCCGAGGCGCTCGACCATTCGGGCTGCTCGGTTCCAGGAAAGACTGAAGTGCAGGGCAACTGACAGACAGCGACTTAGAATCCTTCAACTGGACTGAAGCCACGCATTTCCTCGGCCTCTTCTTCCACCAGATTCTCGTACTCAATTCTGACCGTATTGACGTCATAGCGTCGTTCCAAGCGGCGTACGATGAAGTGTCCTTTGGCGACATCCTGAAAGTGTTTCATAAAAATAAGGTTCAGACTCGCCCCACTGATGGCACCAATAATGGGTACCATTTTTACCGCCATTTGCTCAGATATCACGACGCCGAAACGCGCCGCGATGGCACGTGTCAACTCGACAAATGCGGGTATGTGGGGACCGGCTGACCCGGCGGCATACTCCACGATGTCCCGCTCGAAATGCAGGCCAAGAATCGTCCTCAGGGCGTAGTAACCCACATCCGCTGCTTCGTCTTCAGCAGTGCGCGCGCCCAGCGCAAAGACCTGCACACAGGCCATCCTTGCCGCATCCTGTGACAAGTCTTCACCATAGCTCCGGGCGATGTCCGCTATGGATCGCAGCATGAGAGTCGTGCTAACGGGCAACTCAACCAGAAGCGTGAGTGGTCCCAGGTAACCCCCCACAGCGCCACTACCCATCGCGAGTAGCTTGTGAGTGATGTCGTTCGATGGGGTGGGTTCCCCGGAGAGGTCCATGGTGTAAAGGGCCGCTCTCACAGTCAGATATACATTTCTCTTCAGCCGCTTGTCCAGATATTTTTTCCAATTTTTGGGTAACAGATCGATGATGTCTTCGATCGGTTCGGCCAGTTTGCTGCTCAGCCGCGAGGCCAGAGAGGGGTGTTCCAACTGTTGGTAGGCCCAACGAAGCTC
>JASJBU010000274.1 GCA_030066355.1 Gammaproteobacteria bacterium
GGGTGAACTCCTGCACCGCCAGGACAGTACCAGCCAACCCGGCATGGAGGGACTGCTGAAGTGGTTTTCCCGACAGCGTCAGGACGAAGGCACCAGGGACGAGGAACGCCTGCTGCGCTTGGAGAGCGAGAGCAATCTGGTCAAGGTGGTGACTCAGCACGGCAGCAAGGGTCTGCAGTATCCTGTCGTGTTTTGCCCCTTTCTGTGGGATGCGAGTCCCAGGGGCGGCCGCTCCATGAAGGCCTATCTGTTTCATGATCCCGGGGCGGCTTTCCGGCCGATTTTCGAGTTGGGGTCGTCGGAGTTCGCAAGGCATCGACGTTTCTTGCGAGAGGAGGAGTTGGCGGAGGATGTCCGTCTACTCTATGTCGCTCTGACCCGAGCCCGATATCGCTGTTATTTGCCTTGGGGTAAGACAAAAAACAGCGAGCATTCGGCCCTGGCCTGGTTGCTCCATCCCGCGGATACCCACGAGGGTCAATCCTTGGATGACTGGCAGGCGGCATTCCAGCAACTCACACCGGCGGATATGACACACCGTCTGGAGTACTTGGTGGCGCGATCGGGGGGGCAGATCAGTCTGGAGCCCCTGCCGAAAGCAGTGGCGGCAGGGCAGCTCAGCCTCGAACTGCCGCCCGACCTGTTACCCGCACGAAATTTCAGCGGTGTGATCCGAGAGACCGGATGGGTTAGCAGCTTTTCTTCCCTGACGGCCGGGCAGACCTTGGAACTGGCCGACCATGATGCGGTCTCCCTGGCAGCGGATGAAAGACGCATGGAAGCGCCAGGTACCATTCACGGATTCCCCCGGGGTGCTCAGCCTGGTAGCTGTCTGCATGCCATCTTCGAAGAGCTCGACTTCTGCAGTGAGTGCGCTGGGCAGGTGGCACGGTTGGTTGAGGCCAAGCTCGCTGCCTACGCCATCGAGCCACATTGGCAAACCGTGGTGAGCAAGATGCTCAGCGCGGTGCTGAACACGCCCTTGAACGATGCGGGGCTGTTGTTGAGAGACATCCCCAGTAACCAGAGGATCAATGAGATGGAGTTCCTCTATCCAGTGCATCAATTGGACTGTCGACGGCTCTCAGCCCTGGCCCGCGAGCATGGTTTTGCCCGGTCTGGAGAGTTCGCATCTGTGATCGGTCAACTGGATTTCCGGCGTGCCGAGGGTTTCATGAAGGGATTTATCGATCTGATCATCGAGGCCGACGGATGCTACTATCTGCTGGATTATAAATCCAACTGGTTGGGAGAGGACCGCTCATGGTATACCCAGCCCCATCTGCATGCCGCCATGCTTGCCCACCACTATCCGTTGCAGTACCTGTTCTATGTGCTCGCCCTGCACCGTTACCTCAAATATCGGCTGTCGGACTATGACTATGACGTGCATTTTGGCGGGGTCTTCTATCTCTTTCTGCGCGGTATGAGCCCGGACACTGGACCGCACTGTGGAGTGTTTTACGAGCGTCCGCCGGCATCATTTATCCTGGCCCTGGATCAATGGCTGACTGAGGCTGATGCATGAACGGGCCAAACAAGTTGTTGGAGGTTCTGCTGACGGCGCGGCTGATCGGCCCCTTGGACCGGCATTTCGCCGGTTTTTTACTCGACAAGGCCGTGCGGCCATCGGGAGCGCTCGCCATGGCCGCTGCATTGGTCAGTCGGGCTACTGCCGAGGGGCATGTCTGCCTCGATCTGGGGCAGGCCGCCGCTCAGTCATTGGATGTCGCCGATGCACAGGGACCGCTCAAGACGCCCACCTGGGAAAGCTGGCGGAGACAGTTGTTCGAGAGTGGTGTGGTCGGCAAACCCGGTGACTATCAGCCTTTGATCCTGGACCGCAAACAGCGGCTTTACCTGCATCGTTACTGGGACTATGAGCAACGTCTCGCAACTGGGCTGTACCAGCGCGCCAGACAACGGGTCGAAGCGGTGGATTTGCAGCAATTGGCGATCGGCCTCAAAGCGCTGTTTGACGGTCCGGATGAACGGGGGACGGATTGGCAACAGATCGCTGCCGCCACTGCCTTGTTGCAGCGCTTGAGTGTCATCTCCGGCGGCCCCGGCACAGGCAAGACCACAACGGTGACCAAGCTTCTCGCCCTGCTGCGCCAGCAACCCGGCGGGGAGCGGTTACGTATCGCCCTGGCGGCACCGACCGGCAAGGCGGCGTCACGCATGCAGGAGGCCGTGCGCCGGGCCAAGGCTACCCTGAACCTGCCGGTTGAGCTGGCGGAATCCATTCCCGAACAGGCCTCGACCCTGCATCGCTTGCTTGGGATCAGACGGGCACAGCCCGGTTTTGTGCACCATGCGGATAATCCATTGCCGTTGGATGTGCTGATTCTGGATGAGGCCTCGATGGTCGATGTGGCGCTGATGGCGAAACTGCTGGATGCCTTGCCGGAAGGGTCGCGCCTGATCCTGCTTGGTGACAAAGATCAGTTGGCCTCTGTGGAGGCGGGATCGGTACTGGGTGATATATGCCGGGGTTGTACGGGGCCATCCGCCGAGTTCGCAGAGTTACTGAATCGCCTGGTGGGTGGGGTGAACCTGGCAGCGGTTGAACAGGCGGGATTCTGTGACGCCATCGTGACGCTACGGCGCAGTTATCGCTTCGGGGCGCAGAGCTCTATCGGTCGATTGGCACAGGCGGTCAATCAGGGTGATGCGGAGGGCGCCTTGGCTCAGTTGGATATGGATGCCGAGGAGCATGACCATGTCAGCCTGGAGAAAGCACAGGATGTTGCGAAATATGCTGCCGTGAGGTATCGGGCGTTCTTCGATCAGATTGCCTCGGCTGCTTCAGTGCAATCCCTGTTTCAGGCCGTCGATCACTTTCGTGTGCTTTGTGCGATACGCCAGGGTCCATCTGGGGCGTTGCACATGAATCGACTCATCACCGCCTGTCTGCAACAGGCTGGTTTGCGAGTCGATGAGGAGTGGTTTATCGGTCGACCGGTCATGATTACCAGAAACGATCATCAGCAAAGGCTCTACAACGGTGATCTTGGCATACTCTTACCCAGGCCGGATAGAGGAGGGGAAACGGCTGTGGCATTTCCGGGTGAGGGCCAGGCTCCGCGTTGGCTGGCCCCCGCCAGGCTGCCCCCCCATGAAACCGTGTTCGCGATGACGGTGCACAAAAGCCAGGGGTCGGAATTCGACCGGGTCTTGCTGCACCTGCCAGACAGGGACATGCCGATACTTACCAGGGAACTCTTGTATACGGCCATTAGCAGGGCACGTCAGACCTTTCAGCTCGGCGGTTCCCTGGCGGTATTCAAATCGGCTGTGCAGCGGAAGATGATTCGGAACAGTGGTCTGGCAGATCGACTGCATGACACAGATCTTTTCTGACCACATAAAAATAAACTTAGGATGGATAATCCCCAGTTGTGGTAGGGTATGCCTGCTTGAAAGATTGGAAGTGCGTTCTAGATTAACTATTTCTGATCAAGATCAATATGTTGAATGGAATTCTTGATAAATCACATTGATAATGATCGATTGCAAGAAAGCCATTTCACGGTCATCCATACCGCTTGCCACATGCTGAAATCCAGTCATCATGCTGTCCAGCCATAAAGATTCAACGATCTAATACGAAGGAGACGAAACGTCATGATCAAACCTATTGGTTCCGATGAGCTAAAACCCCTGTTCGTCTACGATCCGGAGGAACACCATAAAATCTCCCATGAAGCCGAAGGCCTGCCTTCCGTGGTCATCAGTTCCCAGTCTGCCGGGAATGCCGTCATGATGGGTGCCGGATATTTCAGCCCCCTCAAAGGCTTCATGAATCTGGCCGATGCCATGGGTGCCGCCGAAAAGATGACCCTCAGCGACGGCAGCTTCTTTCCGGTACCGGTGCTATGTCTGTTGGAGAGCGCCGATGCGATCGGCGATGCCAAACGCATCGCCCTGCGTGATCCCAACATGGAAGGCAATCCTGTATTGGCAGTGATGGATGTGGAAACCATCGAGACCGTCAGCGACGAGCAGATGGCGATCATGACCGACAAGGTCTACCGCACCGATGACATGGAGCATGTGGGGGTCAATACCTTCAACTCCCAGGGGCGGGTCGCCGTTTCCGGTCCGATCCAGGTGCTGAACTTCTCCTATTTCCAGAACGATTTTCCGGATACCTTCCGCACTGCGGTAGAGATCCGCAACGAGATCAAGGAGCACGGCTGGGAGAAGGTGGTCGCCTTTCAGACCCGTAACCCCATGCACCTGGCCCATGAGGAACTGTGCCACATGGCCATGGATCGTCTGGGTTGCGATGGTCTGGTGATCCATATGTTGCTGGGTAAACTGAAGAAGGGTGATATTCCGGCGCCGGTCCGTGATGCGGCGATCCGCAAGATGGCCGAACTCTACTTCCCGCCGAACAGCGTGATGATCACCGGTTATGGTTTCGACATGCTCTACGCCGGTCCCCGCGAGGCGGTGCTGCATGCCTACTTCCGGCAGAACATGGGCGCCAGCCACTTCATCATCGGGCGTGACCACGCCGGTGTCGGTGACTACTACGGTGCCTTCGATGCGCAGACCATCTTTGATGACGAGGTGCCCGAGGGCGCTCTGGATATCGAGATCTTCAAGGCCGATCACACTGCCTACTCCAAAAAGCTCAACAAGGTGGTGATGATGCGCGAGGCCCCGGATCACACCAAAGAGGACTTCGTCCTACTCTCTGGCACCAAGGTGCGCGAGATGCTCGGCAAGGGTATCGCACCCCCACCGGAGTTCTCCCGTCCCGAGGTTGCTGAGATTTTGATGAATTACTACCAGTCGCTGAACCAGTAGTCTGATGGCTAGCCGGCCTGACCACCGCCGGTTTGATCACCGCAAGGCCCATTCGTGTGATGGGCCTTTGTTGTTTGTGGGTGTATATCCGTTGAGTTACCCGGTGTTCACGGGCGGCTTGAGACAAGGCAATACAACCGAAGGTCAACGGCTCCCCATGGCTCGATCGCGGCCATTTGTGCAGTGAACGATGCTAGAATCCGCACCCTATGCCGATTCACCAGGAGTCGGTAAATCGGTTAGTGATTTAGGGGTGTCTGTCGGTATTGGTACTCTCTAGGGGAATCGAACCCCTGTTACCGGCGTGAGAGGCCAGCGTCCTAACCGCTAGACGAAGAGAGCATAATATATTGGAAGGCGGTATTATACCCAGCTTAACATCAGGCTCAATGCCCCTGAGAATTATTTTTCTAGTTAACTATTGGTTTTTCATTTGAAACAAGCAGTTAAGTGGCTTCAACGCAAGTTGTCTGGCAGCATCAGCGGAACCAGAGGTGAGAGCTCTTCAGGGGCCGTTGTTCTTCAGTCCCCGATTGTCATATCACGATCCGATCATAATATCTCCCGGGCGAATATCAGTAAAAATGCGATCAAGGTGCTTTATCGCCTGAAGAATGCGGG
>JASJBU010000275.1 GCA_030066355.1 Gammaproteobacteria bacterium
TCGATGATGAGAAACCGTAATTTTGCCAAAGACTATGGTGTTTTGATCACCGACGGACCTTTGGCAGGCCTCTGTGGTCGTGCTGTTGTTGTGCTGGATGAAAACAACCAGGTCATCTACACGCAGTTAGTACCAGAAATCGTCCAAGAGCCAGATTATGATGCAGCGCTTGCTGCCATATAAATAGATTTATTCCTAATTTGTTCGTCTGGCTTCTTCTCCCTGTGAAACATTTTTGGTCCACAGGGAGAAGAAATGAAATACACACTCATTCAGTATGTAGAACAGTATATAGGAGAGGCTCGATGCCATCACAGGGTATCGAGGGCTTGAGCGATAGCGGAAATGCCGAGAATTGGGTGCGAGTCTGCCCGAAAAAGATCCCTTTGACGACCTCGATTAGAAAACTGAGTCGACAGGTCAGAGGGGCTATTCAAGGATATTTTCGGATAATCGCTGTCGTTGACCATCCTCCAAGGGTCTTTATATACTCAAGACAGGTGCCGTCGGATGTCTGGCGGATCTGAGAATAATATTGGGGACTTTGGTAGCCGTCTCCACAAACCTTAACCATACAGGGAACCTACTTCGGCATGTCTATTGTCCAGTGCGTTTCAAGATCAGGGCGGCGATGTTCGGCAATCTGTCTCTTTATACTCAGTTGCGGCCTGACACTTATCCAAGGTTGCGCCACCACGGCAACAAACGGTAATCCGCAAACAAAATCGGTCGTTATTTGCGACGATGCTGGCTGCAATGAGCGTGATGCCGATTATGCCGCTCCGGAAACGCCAAAAACACAGGAAGAGATAGAGCAGGCAAAACGCCTCACCGCACTCGAGGCAAAGGCAAAAGAAGACCCGCGTGCCGCCTATGACTTAGGTCTGCGTTACTTTCGAGGCGACGGTGTGAGGCGCAACAGCTACAAGGCCATGCAATGGATGCGGGATGCGGGGGATCGCGGTGATCTGGATGCGCAAAAGGCCCTGGGTCGGTTTTACCTGACCGGACTGGAAGAAATGGGTGCCGATCCACAGGAGGCCGAAAAATGGCTGATGATCGCAGCAGGTCGCGGCGATGAGGAATCGGAAAAGCTTCTGAAAGAAGCCACAGCAGCCAAACAATCAAGACAAGCCTGGTATCAATGGCGTCGTCATTGGCGGCCGATTTTCCATCGCTACTGGTATTACGACTATCCCTACCGTTATTACTGGCGGCGCGGCTATTGGGTGTATTACTGAGCCGACATCGACAGAAAGTGAGATCAAGGCAGCAGCTTTTCATAACTTCAGGGGGTACTGAAACAATGCACAGAACTATTCGAAAAATTACAGCCGGACTTGCAGTGTGTATCACGGCACTACTTACCGGTTGCATGGGCGGTAATGTCAAGAGCGGAGAACCCGGGACTGCGCTTTCCGGTTCCGCAGCGGGTGGCACGAGTGTTGATGCCGATTCATCTCTGCAACGCTGCAGTAAAACGCTGGGTACGCTGGCGGTGGATGATGGCCGTGGTACCGACTGGTACTACCGATTCAACCGCTCTACCAAGATCACGACCATTGAGCCTCTACTGCGTCTTGCGGTGCAGCAATCCAACTGTTTCGTGATCACCTCCATCGGCAATGCCCGTACGGACAGCCGATTGTCCAGAATTACCGACATACAGCGCAACTCCGGTGAATACCGTGCCGGCTCCAAGCAGCAAAAGGGTCAGCGGGTGGCAGCGGACTATTTTCTGGAGCCGAATATCGTCATCGATGAGTCCTCCCTGGGGAAAATGGGTGGCGCCGTCGGTGGTCTGTTCGGGGGGGTGGGCCGCACGATAGGCGGGTTAGCGGGAAGTGTTGAATCCAAATCTTCTGTTGTGACACTGACCTTGATGGATATCCGCTCTGGAATACAGCTTGCCGCCGCCCAAGGCAGTTCCACTGCAACCAACTACGGTGCCGCCCTTGGCGCATTCGGCGGAGGAACAGGAGGTGTCCTAGGTGGTTACTCAAAAACACCGGAAGGAAAAGCCACGGTCGCCGCTTTTGTCGACGCTTACAACAGCATGGTGATAGCGCTGAAAAACTATAAGGCACAGGATGTGGAAGGCGGATTGGGAACAGGCGGAACCTTGGAAGTGAAATAACGCGAGTGGAGACCTCCCGCACAATGCTTGCGGGAGGGTTTCTCACTCGAACTGAGTCAAACCTGAAAGTCAATACAACTATCAAGCACACATATTCGAGCCTCTCCCACGAATCATTCCACTGAGTGCGAAATCATTCGTGCTTTGTTTTGTATAGAATTTGAGTGATTTCGAGATAAATCTATTAATTTATTGTTTTTCAATTATGATTTTTATTGTTGATTGGTCGGATAATACGAGTCGTGGACAGCCCTTACGAATATTTTAGATTTTGTCCATAACGAATTGGGAAATAACGAATCGCCACCAACGAATGTGAAATCTGCGGGTTGATTCTCAACCCTACCTGCGGCTAGTGTCATGCCCCATCGGTCAATGGCAGCTCGAAGCTGGATGACGGATCCGAGTTACAGATCTCGGAATACCCCGATGGTCATGGAAAATCAAATCCCCACAGTGTTATGGGCAAGATATGACTTGTAAGGTCTCTTGATAGCGCATCAAATCGCAGGTCATTGCGACAAAAGATAGAGTCGTAAGAGAACTCAGCAATAAAAAATCTTCGTCCGAGTGTCCTCCTTTCGCCTCGACCTCTTCACCCTACACCTCGCCAACTTTTTACTACGGGGCGTAGAGGATTTGTCTGAACCATTTGCCATCTCTGAGAGTTTTTCTCACTGATGCTACAGATGAGGTATTTAGTGTCATTGTGTTCTGAGACAATAACGATGACCTTTGCCTGCAAATCTGAATAATGTCAGATGGGGCGCTATACCTCATGTCCAGAAGCCGTTAAGGTTTGCCGGTGGATAAGCCACGGATCGAAATTGCAGCATACGTACGGCATTGCGATTCTTAATGCTGTGAAATGTCATCAATCCTCTCTCCATGAGAGCCTCTCCTGCCCTTTCGGATAGGTAAGTTTCCGCACAGGGCAACAGCTGTTTACCCTCATCATCCTGATAAACATACCCTGGAAGATCATCCAGTTCGAGTACGTCGCCCGGTTTCATGGCGTCTCCATAGTCCAAATAGCCATTCGCCAATAATATGGCGCATGCACATGCCGGACTTCCCCATAGAAAATGTTCATGATCACCTGGCGGTAGTGAAATCTCCTCGAAGTCAAAGCTGTCGATTTCATCCGTATCAGCCCCATAGGGCAAGCGAAGCAGGATACGGGGCATCGCCAAACCTATCCAGGAGGCAAATGGGCTTTTTCGAAAGGCCAGCCAACGTCGTTCGCCCTCTTCATCCAGAGGCTGCAGATTATCCGCACGAGTGTATAAGGTTCTCGATGAGCCGCCAGCAAGATTATTCGATGCAGAGGCAAGAAATGGTCCACCGGCATGGGCCGCAATTTCACCGAGTGCTGGTAACATATGCAAGTCCTCAACAGAGGATCCGAAGGTGTAATTTCCTATGATGGCAGACCAAGAAATTTCACCGGGCACATCGGTATGTTGCTCGACCAGTAGCCGATAGAGCGCAGCCTCGTGAAGCCTGTCCTTCGCGCGTAGGATATCCTTTTTGAGTTCCTGAAATGACACGCTCAGTAGGTAGAGTTCCAATTCTTCACCTGTCTCAAGACAACTGACCAAGCGATGCAGGTCCCGCCATTGTGATTCGAGGGCCTGAAACTCCGGATGGTGAAGAAGATACCGCATCTGATGACTGATAGCCTGATCCACTGAATCGATGTACTGCTGACGATCAAGCCCGAGTGTTGGTTCTATGTGAGGCTGTACGATGGCCCGTATCAAATGCTCCGCGGCAGTTTCACCGGCCCTCAGCCCCTGTCTGCCGGTACTGACCGGCTGTTGGCCTAAAAGACGCTCAAACATCGCAGCATCGGATTCACCGCTATCCTCTGGTCGAATCTCTGACTCAGGTACATTCGAGTCTTTCTGCAACACAGCTACCGCTTTATGAAAAGTATCCGGCTTCAACAACTTTTTACGTAAATCCCGAAGCTCCTGGAAAATGCCAACACGTTTGTAAAGTGAGTCTGGATGAAAATCATCAAGTTCCTTGAAGTAAAGATCGATACGGGACTCGGTGTTGTGCGCTAACTCGAGTGAAAGATGCGGTGATATCTTCGACATTAATGTTTCGAAATTATCTACATCTATCGGATAGATTTTGCCTTGATCCGGGTTAGAACGATGTTGGGCTCTATCCGTGTCATTCACACCGCTGTAATCTCCCATCAGTAAAATCCGCATGGGGTCTCCCTTTCGCCTCATGGCGTCTGCGCTTCTCTCTCGAGAAGACAGGTCGAACTCGATTCTACCCGACATTCTGGTCTCCATTGGCATCCGTCGTTCACCTAAACTCATTGTAATCGCGATCATCCATTATTTATATCAAGCCCTCGGTGACGACCAGCCATCATGAAAAAATCTGTATTTAAGTTGAATATGCGTTTAACTCTTCTCAATTATGGGCTACATTGAAGGCATAGGATATTGATTGCCAGCGCACTGAGAGTGTGTTACAAAAACGCCGTATTCTTAGAAAAATCGAATAGATAACAAATTGATAGGCCAGGGATAATCTGTCAGGGAAATCGTTGATTGGCCGATGGGATACCAATAAATGAGTACAATCGATGTCGAATCTTTATTGCAGGTGATATCTGCGGATAGCCCTTGCGGAGAAGATTTGGAATATGACGCTGCCTACGGAGAATTGGAGCGCACTGCCCAGGGGAAGGCGGAACAGCAAATCGGCGACACCATCGTCGATGCAGAAGAACCCGACTGGCGACAAGTAGAAAAACAAGCCATCGACCTCTTTTCTCGTACCATCGACATCCGTATCGCCATCTATCTCTTACGTGCCATCCTGCACTCCCAGGGTTATATGGGATTACGAGATGGTCTTCTACTCCTGCAAAACATGCTCAAAGAGTACTGGGCCTGTGTGTTCCCACAGCTGGATGAGGAAGACAACAACGATCCTACCATGCGAATCAATGCATTGGTGACACTCTGCGATGAGCAGATGCTGCTGAATCCCGTGCGCAAGGCCCCTCTGGTGAATTCCAGGATGATGGGTCAGTTCAGTCTCAGAGATATTGCAATTGCTGCGGGCGACTTGCAACCGACCGATGGTGCGACAAAAGCGGAACCGGCCGCCATCGACGCAGCATTCACCGATGCAGATTTGGATGAATTGCAGTCCACTGCAGATGCGGTTGTCGAGTCAGTTGAATTTTTGACTACAATAGAGACTTACGTAACCGAACAGGTGGGTGTCGCCAACGCAGCCAGTTTCAACGAGCTTGCACAAATCCTGAAAAACGCACTCCAGGTACTGCAGGATCAACTCACACGGCGCGGTTTGATCCAGCAGGCTGATGGCATT
>JASJBU010000078.1 GCA_030066355.1 Gammaproteobacteria bacterium
GGCCGATCGATTTGTCGATGAAATCATTCCAATCGAGATTCCGCAACGCAAAGGCGAGCCGATCGTCTTCGATCAGGATGAGTTTCCTCGGCATGGCACCACGGCGGAGAAACTCGGCAAACTGCGTCCAGCCTTTGATCGTGAGGGAACCGTGACGGCTGGTAATGCCTCGGGGATCAACGACGGTGCGGCGGCGGTGATCGTGATGACACAGAGTAAAGCCGACGATCTGGGGCTGGAACCACTGGCCAGCATCAAGGCGTTTGCCAGTGCCGGTGTGGATCCAGCGGTCATGGGGACCGGCCCTATACCGGCCTCGACCAAATGTCTGGAGAAGGCTGGGTGGAGAGTCGCTGAGCTTGATCTAGTCGAGGCAAACGAGGCCTTCGCGGCGCAGGCGATGTCGGTGAACCAAGAGATGGGTTGGGATGGGGATAAGATAAACGTCAACGGTGGTGCCATCGCCATTGGCCATCCTATTGGTGCATCCGGCGCCAGGATTCTTGTCTCCTTGTTGCATGAGATGAAACGGCGTGATGCAAAGAAAGGCCTGGCTACGCTCTGTATCGGTGGTGGCCAGGGTGTCGCGTTGGCGGTCGAAAGATCCTGAAAGCGAACCTGATAAGACCAAATTGAGGCCTCTCCGGCAGAGGCCTTTATCCGCTGAAAACAATAAATCCAATTACAAAATACGAAGGAGGAGAGATCATGTCAGAACAAACCAATGGTAGATTGGCAATGGTCACGGGCGGGCCGCGAGGGATAGGCTCGGCGATATGTCGCCGCCTGTTAAAAGATGGATATCGTGTGGCGACCAATTGTCGTAACGAAGAGATGGGTAGAAAGTGGCAAGCGGCTCTGCGCGAAGAGGGCCACGAAGTCCATCTGTATGTCTTCGACGTGGGCGACAACAAGCAATGTGAGGAACAACTGGAAGCCATTCAAAGCGAGCACGGCACTATTGACATCTTGGTCAATAATGCGGGCATTACCCGTGATTCCAGCCTACGCAAGATGACATTCGAGCAGTGGGAAGAGGTGATTCGCGTGGATCTGAACAGCCTGTTCAACATGACAAAGCCGATCTTGCCGGCGATGGTCGAGCAAGGGTTCGGCCGTATCGTCAACATCTCGTCGATCAACGGGCAGAAGGGTCAGATTGGACAGACCAACTATTCGGCCGCCAAGGCGGGTGTGCATGGATTCACCAAGGCATTGGCACAGGAAGTGGCGCGAAAAGGGATCACGGTCAACACGCTGTCGCCCGGCTATATCGGGACCGACATGGTCATGGCCATGAAAGAGGGGATTCGGGACCTGATCATCTCGCAAATTCCTGTTGGCCGCCTGGGCTTGCCTGACGAGGTCGCCGCCGGTGTCGCTTATCTGGTGTCCGATCACTCGGGCTTCGTCACCGGTTCCAATCTCTCTATCAACGGCGGGCAACACATGTATTGATGCTTCTCAAACAGAGGTAGCGCAGTTGGCTACCTCGCTTTTCCCCTGGGGTGATTTCATGGGTTACACTTGAATGAATTATTCACCAATGTGATATCGAGACCATGCCGACACCCAGAATCATCAAGAAATACGCCAATCGCCGGCTGTATGACACCGAGTTGAGCCGTTACATTACCTTTTTCGACGTACGTGACCTGGTGATGCAGGGCGTTGAATTCAAGATCGTCGACAGCAACAGCAATGAAGACCTCACCAGGGCCACTCTGTTGCAGATCATGTTGGAGGAAGAATCGGGTGGCGAGCCGTTATTCACCGCGGAGATGTTGGCACAGATCATTCGGTTCTACGGGGGCAGCGTCCAGGGCCTGTTTACCCGCTATCTCGAAGAGAGTCTTTCCCTGTTCGAACAGCAGCAACAGGCCGTGCAGGAGGCGTTGCGCGGTGACCCGATGGAGACCATGGCAGATATGGCGAAACGCAATATGGATCTCTGGTCGGATATGCAGCGAAGTCTCTTCCGGACCATGGGGCTGGACCCGGAAAAGGATAAGTAGGATTGCAAAATTCATTGCCTGGACAAGCCTCTTACCCATAGGTTGCCTTTCTGAGCCGGTTATTCCAACCGGTTGTATGGCTTCACAAGCCTGTCGATCTGGCTGAAAAAAAACCATTCTCACCCTTGACAGGGCATTTTGTGAGGGCTATGCTGCACTGCAACAATGTTGCAATGCACAATCAACAGGAGATGACCATGAACACACCGAAAGAAAACTTGGAAGCAATGAAGGAAATGGCCAACGACGGTTACCAGGCAGCTCGTGAACTGAGCGATATCAATCTGCGTATCTGGAATGATATGCTTAAAAAACAATCAGATATGTTTGACCTCTGGATTGAGGTAGGCGCCAAACAGGTCGAGCTGAACACAACCGTAAAAGATCCAAAAGAATACATGTCCTCTCAGGCAACCCTGAGCCGGGAGCTGGCCGAGAAGCTGATTGCCGATGGTCGAGAGGCGGTCTCTACCAGCCGCGAGATTCAGGGTGAATACCAGGCCTGGTATGAGAAATCGGTGCAATCGATGACGAATGTCTGGAACAAAGCCAGCCAGCCGTCTAACTGAACGTCTGATTTCGGAGTATCCAAGCACATGAAAGAGAATGCTCGGTTGGCATTGGTGACGGGTGGTACCGGTGGAATCGGTACCGCCATATGCCGCAAGTTGGTAGATAAGGGTTGCCACGTAGTGGCCTGTTATCACCCTTCAGAAAAAGAGAGTGTCGATGCGTGGAACAAAGCGCGCAAAGAGGAGGGCATTGAGATAGGTCTGGTTGCCGGTGATGTCTCTTCTCCGGAAAACAGCATCGCTATGATCGAAGAGACAGAGCAAGCCTTCGGACCGATCGACATTCTGGTCAACTGTGCCGGTATCACTCGGGACAGCAGCTTCAAACGCATGGAACTCGACAATTGGGAATCGGTTATCAATACCAATCTGAACAGTGTCTACTATGTGACTCGGCCGGTGTGGGAAGGCATGTTGGAACGCGGTTTTGGGCGTATTATCAACATCTCTTCGGTTAATGGGCAGCGTGGACAGTTTGGCCAGGTCAATTATTCCGCCGCCAAGGCCGGCATGCATGGGTTTACCATGGCCTTAGCCCTGGAGGGCGCAACCAAGGGTATCACGGTCAACACGGTTTCACCGGGTTATGTGGAGACGCCGATGACCCTGGCCATGCGAGATGACATTCGGGAATCGATCATTTCAGGGATCCCCATGCGCCGGATGGGTACCCCGGAAGAGATCGCGAATGCAGTGGCCTTCCTGGCCGATGATGAGGCGACCTATATCACCGGGGTTAATCTTCCGGTCAATGGGGGGCTGTTTATCAAGTAGGCAACAGCAAGGCCAGGGATAGGCCGAAGAGCATAAGTATACCATCGATCAGTCGCATCACTTCGCGGATCAAGCCGTCTGGCTGATGCAGGCTTGATATCTGTTGACCAAAACATAAACGGTGGTGAGCGCCGTTTGTGTTCGGTACATAGTGAAAATCGGGGCCGCATGCGGCCCCGTTTTAGAGGTCAGTTCTCAGATGGCCATCCCCCGGGAATGCCGGTGAGGCTGAAGCCCCGATCGATGACGATATCGGGGAGGGTATTACCGGCAGTGATATCCGCAGCCGTGCCATTCCAGAGATCATTGTTGATGCTGACAGCGGTTTCACCGGTCAACAGGCCATCTCCATCGGTATCATAGATAAAACTTCCGTTGACTCCAGGTTCGCTATAGTCACAGCTGTTGGTCGGTGCATAGACGATGTTGGAAGCTCCACTGTTGGTCGGTTCGAAGAGACCGGTGGAGGTGTCCAGGGTGAAATGCTGGCGCTGTACCCGGTCATTATGGCTGCGGTCGGCCAGAGATACGCCTCCGTTGGGTCCTGCCCAGTTACAGATAAACGTCTGGATGGTGCCGTTCGTACTACCCATCGGATCACCGTATCCAAAATAGCTTTCACCTGTGAGCGTATTGTTGACCTCTGAAACACCGATGTTGAAGATACGGGTATGTGAATCTCCTGAGCCGGCCTGCCAGGCATACGTATACTTGCCCGCCAAGGAATCCGGGTCGAACTCGGCAGCGAACAGATCGAAATTTTCGCTCCAGCCGTTGTTACTGCCATCATAGACATAGTCGTCGTTGACCATACCGGCATCATCAGCAGTCCCGGAGATACCCGCATCGATATTCGTTCCGCAGAAGATGGCCGCTCGAGACTGGATTTTCATGGCAGTCAGGTCAGTGCGTTCGTATTTGAGTGAGCCGTTGTAAGTGCGGTCGCTGGAACCTGGACAATTGCCACCAGGGAAATGCGCATCACCGCCGTCACCGCTGATCCAATAAGCGATCAAACCACTGTAGGCATTGGTCGCGTCGCTAGGACTGGGTGTGTGGTCCAGTTGTACGGAAATGGTATGTGTATAGTCACCACCAACCGGCCAGCTTTTCGTATATTCAAATAGTAGTTGATAGGTCCAGCTGCCATCGCTGTTCAATCTGATGTCGGCTTGGGAAACATGAATGTTAGGGTCAGCGATATCAGTATCCAATTCACTGCTAACCGAGATCGTGGCTTCGGTTTCCGGTAATGCGATGCCGTTATTGTTTGCGGTGGCAATCATACTCGCCACCATCATCAATGCACCGCGACCCTGGCGACTCATACCATTGAGCCTAACATTGAGTTCGGCCGGTGCACAAGCATGGCCGCTCGCCGCATCGGTTTCCGTCCAGAGGCCCAGGTCACCCGTAGGCAGCTCGCCATTGACACTACCTGACGGATCCGGTGGATTGTAGTAGTCGGGGTGATTTTCATAGCGCACCGAAGGACCGAAGCATTCCGCATTGATAGGGAAGCTGAAGAAAAGTTCAGGTGTGAAGGCGTCGCGAACCGGTGTGGTGCCGTTTAAAATACGGTCGATTTGGGCGGTGGTCCATGCATAGTGGGTTTCCATGCCTGCAATGCTTACCCGGCTTGCCAGGTTGAGAGAAGATGTGGGTCGAGAGCTGGCAGTGACCAGGTCGAAAGGTGAGCTTAGTGCCAGCCCTTCAGGAAATTTACTGCTGGGTGAGGTGTCGGTAGTTTGTTCAGCATCCCCCCCTCCACCTCCACCGCAGGCGGTAAGGAGTGTGATCAGACCAAGTGCTGCGATAAACTGTGACTTCATTTCATTCTTCCTTTATGTGAAACTATTCAAGGCCACCGGCCACTATTGCCAGTTTCGTATCATATGTGGTTGGTGGATAAACAACGTGCCAGCTGTGCTTCAATAATCTAGCCAGTCAATTGGTTCTGGCCAGCGTGTAAGTTGCTTCTCATCATCGATGTTCAACACGACTCTGACATGAAGAATCAACAAATCCTGTGGGATCCAATCAGGATGAGTTTTGGTACGTTATCTGAATAGCGTCCGCCAAAGAGTAAAATTGAAGAGATGAAATAAATCCCGTCTATTGGCTCAGGCTGATAGATGAGATGTGGATTTGTATGAATGATTCATTCACTGCATACTCTTGAATTATCAGATACTCGTCTAAAAGACTATCTGATGATAACTTGCCGTAGCTAGCGATTATTTTGTGAATATCCAGAGGTGTTTGTTGCTATGAATATCCCACAATACCTGGGACAGTGGCCGATAGAGGCTGTGATTGCCATCATTGCAGGAATAGTGATTTTAATGGTTCCTCGGGTGTTGAACTATGCAGTTGCAATCTATCTGTTGGTGGTAGGCACCTTGGGGGTACTGCATGCCGGCTATGGTCGTTCAATCAGTCCTCAGGCAGTGATAGCAATTCTATCCGGTATCCTGGTGTTGGTAAAACCGACCATCCTGAACTATGTGGTCGGCATTTATTTAATCCTGCTAGGTCTGTTGGAATCAGGAATGTTGAGACTCTGGTGATCAGCGAAGACTGAGCCCTGTGAGTGTCCTATTCTCAGCGCATGAAATCCAGCCACCCGCTCTCGGTTTTATTCTCTTCTATGTATTCTGCGATCTGCAGGTGTCCTGCCTGTTTTGCCAAATCAATTGCATTTTCACGGCGTTTATTGAGTAGACGGTGATCAGCGCCCTCTGCCAGTAGACGTTTTACGACTTCCAGGTGGCCACGTTGGGCTGCTAGGATGAGAGCGGAATTGCCTGCCAGGTTTTGGTGATTGATATCAGGCTTGAACGCTAAAAGTGTGGCAATTACATCTAAGGAGCCGTGTTGAGCTGCAAGTGTCAAGGCAGTGTTTCCATTGTCACTTCGCCTATCGAAATTTTTATCATATCTCACCAAGAGATCCACGACTTTGGTATGGCCCAGCGCAGCAGCCTTCATCAAGGGTGTCATCCCTCTGTCAGCCTGAATGTTGATCTCTGCTCCTGCTGAAATAAGGATTTTGGCCAGTGATTGGTTGCCAGCTTCAACGGCATGATAAAGGGGTGATCGTCCTTGTTTATCCCGCTGATCGATGGGGGCTTTGTTTTTTAGCAATAATCGAACTATATCCGGTTGATCTGTGAGTACCGCGACAATCAAAGGGGAGAATCCATCATTTGTGCTGGAACTTGGATCGGCCTTGTTGCTGAGCAGGAGCTTCGCCATCTTCGGATTCTTGTTTTGTACGGCCAGTAAAAGAGGGGTAGTTCCGTCATTCCGCTGGACTTGGATGTTGGCATCTGATGCCAACAGTCGGTCAACCAGTTCCAGGTTGTTTTCCTGACTGGCCAACAGGAGCGGTGATTGACCGCCAGGTCCTGCCAGGTTCGGATCAGCCCCCTGATGCAACAAAAAGGCGGCGACCACCTCATGGCCTTGCCAGACTGCTCTGCTCAAGGGGGTCAATCCTTCGGTATCCAATGAATTGATCTTGCTCCCTCGCTCAATCAGTGCCTTGACGAGAGGCAGCTGGCCTCGCCAAGCCGCTTGATGCAGGGTACTCCAACCTTGAAACGGTGATTCTTGAGTATCTATGGTCGGTGTTTTGCCCAGAGAGGCATCGATCAGCTCTAAATCAGCAAATTGGCGTACGGGCTCATTGGTGGGTCGTACTGCACCCGCTGCGACCAGATTCTTGGCGATCCCTTTATAGCCTCTCAGATTGGCAATGCTCAAAGCAGTCTGACCTTTCTTGTTCTTCTGCTCAAGGTTAACACGCTGTTTTATCAGCAGCTCTACGATCTCTTGCTGCTTTTTGCTCGTCGCTAGGATCAGAGGGGTATTACCGTTGGTATCTTTAGCATCCTTATTCGCACCTTTGGCAAGTAGCAGTTTGAGTATCCCGTTATGTCCCAAGGATGCAGAGATGTGTAGCGGTGTGTCCCCTATTTTGTCGCGTTTGTTTGGATCAGCACCCGAACTCAGGAGTAGCGTGACAGTTGCAAGATGATTGTTGATCGTCGCTTCGTGTAAAGCGGTGCGACCATACTTATCAGTGAGATTGGGTGACTGGCCTGATTGCATAAAGGTTTTGATTATCTCATCCTTGCCACTGGCGGCTGCACGAGTGAATTGTTCAGAGATCGGCACTGACTCCGGAGCGATTGACAGTATCCGGGATTCGATCTGTTGCAGTTTCTTGGCTGCGAGTTTATGTCCTTGTTCCGCGGCCTTTGCATACCATTTCTTGGCTTTTTCTCTACTGGCTTTAACTCCCCAGCCATGCTCGAACATGGTACCCAGAGTATATTGAGCTTTCAGGTGATCCTGTTCAGCCGCTTTCTGAAACCATTTGAATGCTTGAACATGATCAGTCGGCACACCACGGCCGGCACGATACAGATTGCCGAGCGTATACTGGGCTTCGCTATCTCCCGATGCTGCCAGGTCGCGATAGAGTTCAGCGGCCAGTTGATAATCTCTTACCCGGACAGCAGCCTCTGCTTTTGCGTGTGATTCTGATTCAGACTCAAGGGCTGAGGCGTTGTTACCAGCCGTTATCAATGCGATCAACAATAGCTGCGAGATGAGAGCTGATAGTGAGTGTCTATTCATCGTCCTATACTTATGCTGTACCATGCTTGGTTTCTACGGTTATACCGACCTCTTTAAGAAAACCGGTTGGAAGGATACCTCCTGCACAGATGATGGCGGCGTCATTAGGTATTTCAATCCTCTCACCTTGCTGTTCAATAGAGACTGACTCCTTGGTGAATGCTTTTACGTTTGAATTGAGCATGAGGTTTAGTCTTCCATTGGCGACTGCAGAATCAATCCGTTCTCGGTTTTTTCGTTTGGCACGACCAAATGATCCGCTTCTATAAGATAGGGTGACGGTGGTTCCAGGCTCGTCGGCAATACTGGTGGCTGCTTCAAGCGCGCTATCACCGCCACCTACCACAAGCACATGTTGGTTGCGATATTGTTCCGGATCTATAAGTCGATAAGTGACCTTGCTCTGGTCCTCTCCATCTACACCCAGTTTCCTTGGCGTACCTCTGCGTCCTATGCATAACAGGACTGTTTTGGTTTCATAGCTGTTTTGGTTTGTCTTGACTGTATAACCTGTATCTGAAGCTGTTATCGTTTCAACCCTTTCATGATAGTTGATCTTGACGGCAGTCTTCTTCTCTACTCCATGCCAGAATTTAAGCAGTTTCTCTTTGGTAATTTCGGTGAACTTCATATCTCCGTACATGGGCAACAGGACACTGCTCGTCATCACCAGCTTGCCTCGTGGGAACTGATAAACGGTTCCTCCCAGAGACTCCTGTTCCACTGTTACTGCACGCATCTTCTTTTCCATGGCGCGTAGTGAAGCACTGAAGCCGGCAGGACCGGCGCCGACGATCAGTACATCAAGCGGTGCTTGGTGAGATCTGTCCGTTGTGGCTGCAATACTGTCCATGGCTTTGTAACCTTGTTCGATCGCATTGCGTATCAGGCCCATTCCCCCCAACTCGCCAGCAATATAAATCCCGGGCATGCTGGTTTCATAGCTAGGGTCCAAAACGGGGATATCGACACCACGTTTTTCCGTCCCGAACACCAGAGTTATGGCATCAAAAGGACATGCGGTTTTACAGGCGCCATGACCAATGCAATTGGTGGGAGCAATCAGTTGCCCTTTGCCGTTGATCAGACCCAAAACCGGATGGTTATGTCCTTCGGGGCAGGCGCTGACACAGGTGCCGCATCCCATACATTTTGCGGGGTCAATAACAGGGTGGAGCGATGCAGGCTCAGTCAATCCGGCTTCGAATTCCTCTGTCTGCAGCATCAAATTTCTTTTTGATTTCCTTTTTTTATTAAGTACATAAAGCATCCAAAAGAGCAGGATAGGCAGCATGTAGATGAGATAAAAATCGCTTGATGGAGGCATCATTTTTAAGTCTTTATAGATATAAATAAAAAGCCTAATGGTTCGATTTTGTGGATGAATCGAAAACTTGAATGTCCGGGCTGAAAGTAATTACACAACATGTCGCAAAGATATGTGAGCCTCAATGAGTAATTTGTGAAGCGCTTCATGGATGGGATATTTTTCCCATTTTACTATTAATCTGCGCCGACATGACGAGTAAAAACTCATTGGTCGGGCGATTTATAAATAAAAAATTTACAAAAATTTTTAAGGGTGATGAAGATGGGAACGGTAACTCTCTCTGCGGACAGAGATGGCATTTCTTTAG
>JASJBU010000276.1 GCA_030066355.1 Gammaproteobacteria bacterium
TACCGCAGCCATCAGGAGGCGTTCAACACCCTGCTGGTCGCGCTGCGTTCCGGCGAGGGCTTTATCAAGATCAGTGGTGAAGTGGGGACGGGTAAGACCCTGCTGTGTCGCAAACTGCTCGATGCCTTGGATGGGGACTATATCACTGCCTGGCTGCCCAATCCGCAGCTCAACGACAAGGCGCTGCGGCACGCGGTGGCCGAAGAGTTGGGACTCAGCCTGCCACGCAACATCGGCCAGCATCGGTTGCTCAAAGCGTTACAGGATTTCCTGATCGACCGGCAGGCGGAAGGCAAGCAGGCCGTATTGTTGATCGATGAGGCCCAGGCCCTGCCGGAGGAGAGCCTGGAGGCAATCAGGCTGCTGACCAATCTGGAAACCCGCAAACGCAAACTGTTGCAGGTGGTATTGCTCGGCCAACCGGAACTCGACCGCATTCTGGAGCGGCCCAGTATCCGGCAGCTCAAACAACGTATCACTTTCTCCTTCGAGCTCAGCCCGCTGGACAGGCAGGGCATGCCGGACTACATTCTGCATCGTCTCCGCAGGGCGGGTTATAACGGTCCACCGATGTTCAGCAAGGGAGCCCTAGGGGTGCTCTATCGCGCCAGTAACGGCGTTCCCAGGTTGGTCAACATCCTCTCTCACAAGTCACTGATGCTGGCCTACGGCAAGGGCCAGCGGCGGATCAACCGACGCCTGGCGATCTGCGCCGTACGCGACACCGAGGGCGCCACACAGCCATCATTGATCGGCAGGCTGAGGTTGTTGAGCCTCTCGGGCTTCATCGTCATCGGTTTGCTGATCGGCAGCCGGTTCGGAGGGGGTTGAGATGAGCGTGATCAATGACATGCTCAACGACCTGGAACGGCGTCAGCCACAGCCCTCCCAAGCAAGTAAAGACTATCAGGGTGTCAGTGCAGTTAGCAGGGTGAAGCATCGGCTTCATTACCTGTGGTGGGGTCTGGGACTCATCACGTTGCTTGTGGCAGCCTGGTGGGCCTGGCAGCAGGCGACGCCCATCATTGCCAGTTCCCACGCCGTACCCTCGCCAGTCCTGCCTGTGCCCGATCTGGCCACGAATCGGGATCCCACCCCTGCCAAAACAGCCTCGCCGATCGAGCTGCAGAATCCTCTTGGTTCAGATCTTGCGCAAAGCCAGTTGACAGCCGCCCCGCCTATCGAACTCAGCCGAATCGACTTGCAGGAATCACCTGAAGGGGTTTGGATCGATCTGACCTTCAATCGGCCTCCCAGCACGCCCCTGCTGCACTACCGGAAGGGCGATCGGATTTGGTTGCGTCTGTACAAGGCTGCGGAGTCCTCGATCGAGCTCCCCAAGCTGGCAGAGGATGGCTCTATCCTTGATTGGCAGTCTTATCTGGAAACGGATTATCAGATGATCACTTTGCGAGTGGCAGCCTCGGTTGAGGCCGAGCTGATCCAACTTGATTCACTGCAGTGGCGTTTGAGTCTACTGCCTCGCTCCGTTGCCACCAAGCAGCCAAAGGTAATTGATCAAGCGTTACCCAAACCCAAGCCAGCCAATCATTCAGCGAAACCCCAACAAACCCAGCAGCACCGATCGCCAAGGGCTGCGCTGAAGAAAAACCGCAATCCGCTGAAGGCGGCCGAACAAGCCCTGGCCAAGGGTCGGTATCAACGGGCCGAACTCCTGCTCAAAGGTTTGCTCGCCCAGGAACCCGATCACCTGGTTGCGGGCCGACTGCTCTGCCGCCTCTATCTACAAAGCAATCGACCGGCCCTCGTGGAACCGGTGGTTCTGACGGCCCTGCAACACCACCCTGATGACCCGGAACTGATTGTTTACCTTACCCGCAGCCTGCTAGAGCAGGAGCGTGTCGATGAAGCGGCGGACTATCTGGTCTCCGCCCTACACCAGGCGGATGCTATCCACTTGGGGCTGATGGCGGTCATTCGGCAGCGTCAGGGTAGGCATCGGGACGCCAGCCGCCACTTCCGTCAGGCACTGCAGTATCGACCCGATGAACTGACATGGCTGACCGGGTTGGCGATCTCCCAGGAGCACTTGAATGAGCGGGCATCGGCCAGGCAGATCTATCAACGTTCACTGGTGTCGGGGGAACTCAATGACGCGTTGCGGGATTTTGTCGAACAACGGCTCCAAGTCTTGAATCAATCCGAATAGAAGATGGCGCTATCACATAAAAAGATTCGTCTGGGCGATCTGCTGGTCGAGAATGGTGAGATCACCGGGGAGCAATTGCAGCTCGCCCTGCAGGAGCAGAAACGGGGCGGCAGAAAGCTCGGGGCGACGCTGATCGATCTGGGTTATGTCTCGGAAGACCGACTGCTGGATATCCTCGCCAAACAGCTGCAGATCCCGCTTATCGATCTGGCTCATTATGAATACGATGTGGAGGTGTTGCGCCGTCTGCCGGAAACCCTGGCACGACGCTATCGGGCCATCCTCTTGCAGGAGAAGGATAACGAGGTGCTGATCGGCATGGCTGATCCCACAGACCTGTTTGCCTTCGATCAGATCGCCCGTCACTTGGGTAAGCACGTGAAGCAGGCGATCGTGCGCGAAGCGCAGATGCTCAGTACCTTTGATCAGGTCTATCGTCGCACCCAGGAGATCACTCACCTTGCCGAAGAGTTGGGTCAGGAGCTGTCGGAGGATGCTTTCGACGTCTCCCAGCTCACCGCGGGTGACGACATGGCCAATGCGCCGGTGGTCAAACTCCTGCAGTCCCTGTTCGAGGATGCGGTGCAGATGAACGCCTCGGATATCCATATCGAACCTGACGAGACGGTGTTGCGCGTCCGTCAGCGAATCGACGGTGTGCTCCATGAACAGGTGATGAAGGAGCGGCATATCGCCTCCGCGGTCATTTCCCGGCTCAAGCTCATGGCGAATCTGGATATCTCGGAGAAGCGCCTGCCCCAGGACGGGCGCTTCAACATCAAGGTAAAGAGTCATGCCATCGATGTGCGGCTTTCCACCATGCCGACCCAGAACGGTGAGTCGGTGGTCATGCGACTCTTGGATCAGACGAATGGCATCAAAGATCTGGAGCAGCTGGGTATGCCGGACAGGTTGCTGCAACGCTTCCGCAGCATGCTGCGGAATCCTCATGGCCTGATCCTGGTCACCGGACCCACCGGCAGCGGCAAGACCACCACCCTGTATGCCGCGCTGCATGAACTGAATCGTCCGCAGAGCAAGATCATAACCGTGGAGGATCCGGTGGAGTACCGGTTGCCCAGGGTCAATCAGGTGCAGATCAATCCGAAGATCGAGCTGACCTTCGCCAGCGTATTACGGACCGCTCTGCGGCAGGATCCGGATATCGTGCTGATCGGTGAGATGCGTGACTACGAGACCATCGAGATCGGACTCAGGTCTGCGATGACCGGCCACCTGGTGCTCTCGTCGCTGCATACCAATGATGCGGTGAGCACTGCGGATCGCCTGCTGGATATGGGTGCGGAGGGCTATTTGATCGCTGCGGCGTTGCGGGTGGTCGTCTCCCAGCGGCTGGTGCGTCGTCTCTGTACCAGTTGTAAAAGCGACTATGAACCGGACCTGCAGGAGCGCAGTTGGCTGGCCTCTATCCAACAGGATGCCAAGCCTTTGCAGTTCCAGCAGGGTAGCGGTTGTCCCCACTGCAACAATACGGGTTACAGCGGCCGACTGGGCGTCTATGAGTACATGGAGCCCAGCGAAGCCATGCTGGCGGCTTTGCGCCAAGCGGATGCGGCCGCTTTTGCGGCAGCGGCGAAAACCAATCCGGCCTTCCACAGCCTGTTGCAGAGCGCCATGGACTATGCCAGGCAGGGGCTGACCAGTCTCGAGGAGGTGATGCGAATCGCCGGCGAGATGGAACAGAGCGATACGCAGGATTGGAGCGGTTTCTCCGCTGCGGCTGTCTCTTGAACGGGTTGGATACATTGAACGGCTGTCATGGGTAATTATCGCTATCAGGCCAGAGCCAAGACCGGGGAGTCTGTTGATGGACAGATCGAGGCCGCGACCATGGAGATGGTTGCCGACCGCCTGCAGAGCAACGGCCTGACCCCGGTTACCATCTCGGCGGTGGCTGAGCAAACACCTTCTGTCTTGAGTCAGTTCAAAGACCTGTTGGGTCAGAAAAAGCCGACGATCATCGACCTGTTGTTCTTTACCCGCCAGATGTACACCCTGACCAAGGCGGGTGTGCCGATGATCCAGGGACTCTCCAGATTGGCGGAATCGACCTCCAATCAGGTCATCCAACAGACCATCAGACAGGTGGTGCAGGATCTGGAAGCCGGACGCGAGCTCTCCAGCGCCTTCGCCAAACACCCGAAGATATTCAACACCCTCTATGTGAATATGATCCGGGTGGGTGAGACTTCCGGACGCCTGGAAGAGGCCTTTTCCAGGCTGCACGACTTTCTGGAAAGGGATAAGACGACCAGTGAAAGGATCAAGTCTGCATTGCGCTACCCGACGATGGTGATCGTCGCCATCAGTGTCGCCATTGGTGTCCTGACCACCCTGGTCATCCCCACCTTCGCCAAGATCTTCGACAAATTCGATATGGCACTGCCCTTACCGACCCGGATCATCCTGGGGGTCTCGGAGTTCAGTCTGGCCTACTGGCTGCACATTTTGATAGCCGTTCTGTTGAGTTTGTATGGCTTGCGTCATTACGTGAAAACAGATACCGGACGGCTTTGGTGGGATCGGCTCAAACTTCGCTTGCCCGTCGTGGGCGGGATCGTGCTACGCGCGACCCTGGCGCGTTTTTCCCGCGCCTTCACCATGGCCAGCAGGGCCGGAGTGCCGATCAATCAAGCGCTCATGTCGGTGTCCCTCGCCACGGACAATATCTATCTGGGAGACAAGATCCGCGACATGCGCAGCGGCATCGAGCGAGGTGACTCGCTGACCCGAACAGCCGGCAAGACAGAACTTTTTCCACCCCTGGTTTTACAGATGATCGCCACCGGGGAGGAGACCGGTCAGGTGGACGACATGATGCAGGAGGTGGCGGAATTCTATGAACAGCAGGTCGACTATGATGTGGAAAACCTCAGCGCCTATCTGGAACCTTTGATGACCGTTATCGTGGGCATCATGGTGTTGACCCTGGCCCTTGGCATCTTTCTACCCATGTGGGATCTGACCCAGATCGCTCGGCGTTGACATGCAACACAAAGAAGCGGGATTCTCCCTGCTGGAGTGGGCCCTGGTGACGATCGTCACCGGCATACTCATTTTCTTCTTGCTGACTCGCATCCTGGATTTACTGGTGGATGCCGAGCGGGTCAACCTGTCCCAATGGGAGGCCAAGCTCAAAAACGCGCTGAGTCATGAGATGTCGAGACTGGTGATTGGCCGGGAGTTCGAACAACTTGCTCGGATGGATGGAATGAACCCTATCGGGTTGTTACCAGAAAGACCCGAGCGCTATCTGGGAGAGTCCGTCAACCCCCGACTGGCAGACTTACCACCCGGTGCCTGGATATACGACAGTTTCAGAAAGGTCCTGATCTATACCATCAATCATCCTGCTCATTTCCAGTCAACGCTCGCCGGACG
>JASJBU010000277.1 GCA_030066355.1 Gammaproteobacteria bacterium
CAGGTCGGCACCATGGTTGAGCAGGTGGGTGGCAAAGGCATGCCGTAATGTGTGCGGTGAGATATTTTTGGCAATACCGGCAGCCAGTGCATGTTTTTTGATTCGGTACCAGAAAGCCTGGCGTGACATCCCGCGGCCGCGTCGGGTTGGAAACAGATGGCCACAGACTCGCGCTCCCAGAAGATCCTGCCTGGCGCCTCGAAGGAATCGTTGCAGCCAGGCCTGGGCCTCCTCACCCATCGGCACCAACCGTTCCTTACCACCTTTCCCGGTCACACGCACGACACCTTGAGTCAGACTGACCTGTTCTGGCCGGAGGTCGATCAACTCCGACACCCGTAAGCCAGTGGCATAGAGCACCTCAAGCATGACCCTGTCCCTGAAGCCTTCGAGGTCATCGAGCGCAGGCGCACGCAGCAAGGCCTCGACCTCTGATTCAGTCAATGCAGTGGGCAGCGGGCGGCCGATTTTCGGGGCATCGATCCTGGCACTTGGGTCCTCTTGTACCCAGTTCTGCCGCAGTGCATATTGATAAAACTGACGGAGCGTAGAGAGCATACGGGCACTCGAGCGAGGTTTAGCCCCCTGACTCACAAATTGTGCGAGAAAATTTAATAAGTCGGCCCGCTGTGCCTGCAGCAGGCTGCGTTTTCGATGCACCAGCAACCAGTTAGAGCACTTTCGCAAATCGGCCTGATAGGCGGAAAGCGTATTGCGACTCAAGCCACGCTCCATCCAGAGGGCATCCGAGAAACTCTCAATCAGTTCCCACTCAGCGTCTTTTTGACTCACCGCGGCTGCTCTATTTTTCAGCCGTTGACGAGAGTGTTTTGCGCGCGATGATGGCCTGAGGAGGGCATCAAGGACCCGGCGGAAACCGATTGACAAGGTTTTTTAGTCATGCAAGAACTGAGTTATCCACTGCTCTGATTCTGATGTAAGGACAGCAACTCTGTGTATGTCCGACCCTCTTGCTCGATCTGGTTGTTACGGGTAACGCAATGCGGGAAACTGACGAATCTGATATACGGCTCTGAGCCCGGGTAATACTCATATACCGACTTGTCCATTAAGGTATGTTGACTCAAGTTAATATCACCCACTCAGGCTGCCAGCAGTTTATGACAGAGCCGAATCCAGCATCAACAATAGCAGCCCATTTATTTATTGATATTCTCAATAAAACTGTCAATTATTCGTCTATCCAGGAGCAATCAGCGTCAATAAATAGACCTTTTATTCTGATCGATTAACCTTACTTCCAAATTCACCCATCCCTGTGATAAATGGTATGTTACTCCCCTGTAATCTTTCCACAGATCTTGTGGATAACTGTGTGTGTAAGATGCAGACATTGCCTCTGAACCCTTACAGAATAAGACTTTTCATTAAATTGTAGTTTTTTTGCACAATTTATTATTTTTCTCTACTTTCAGTGAGTTATAAAACATTTCTCATTAGATGATTAAGGATTTTCAGTTAACCTTACAAAACAGGCCATCCAGTACAGACGAATGTGTATAAAACCAGTTGACCTGTTCATGACTTGCTGTTCCATGAAAAAGAATTAAATGAATATCTGGGACCCCAAGCACCTCTTACAAGCTTAAAATAGACTGCTAAACCAACCTTGCATTCGCACAATACCCGACTGGATAAAAGGTCTGATCATGCCCCCAGATACTGAGACATTCTGGACATCCATTCCACTCAATGAGCTGGATCCTGAGCAATGGGAATCGCTGTGTGACGGCTGCGCTAAATGTTGCCTGCAGAAACTCGAAGATGAAGAGACCCGAGAGGTTCACTTCACCAATATTGTGTGTGACCTGCTGGACCTGAAGACCTGTCGCTGCACACACTATGCAGAACGTACTATTCGGGTCCCGAGCTGTGTCAAATTGACCCCGGCGGATCTGGATGACCCATACTGGCTGCCCGCGACATGTGCCTATCGGCTCCTGGCTGAAGGTCAAAACCTGCCTGCCTGGCATCCTTTGATCTCCGGTACCGACAAGACGGTGCAACACTCCGGCAATTCGATTAAGGGCAAGGTCGTTCGTGAGTCAGATGCCGATGATTGGGAATATCACCTGATCGATTGGATCTAATCGATGTCGACACCCTCTACATTACAGGCATTTCTCGAAGTCAACGGTTACCGACTCATACTTCATGACATGGGCCGACGGGTTGTGCAACTCTCTCGGGACAGCTTTCTTCAATTCGAACACACCAGTGAGGCCTATCCCCTGCCCCTGCAACGCCATGCCTGGTTTGGATTAACCTTACTGCGATCCTCTGCACAACACTCCGAACCCCTCATCTGGTTCATTCATTTCCCCCTGGACGAACAGGGAAAACTGGTCCTCGCCGCTAGAGATGACTTTATGCACCGGCTTCTGGAGACAGCGGAGATCCATCTCAATACCGACACTCACCGGGACAGCTCACAGATTGCCCTGCAGGACAATCCCTATGTGTTCCGCCCCACCCCGGAACGGATGGCAAACTTTCATGCCAAGCTAACCCTCCTGCTGGACCAACCGGCCTCCCGATTCTATGCGCATGCACAGGACTATTACAGTGGTAGGCTGGGCTGGGAGCAGTGGCCATTTCTCGGCTATCAAGGCATCGCAGATATCGCCGCACGCCTGGACATGGATGATAATCGACAGCGCCTCTCGGCGGCGATCGCGCAGCTTCCCACAACACCGCTGACGGCTCTGTGTCACTGTTTGGAAAACGAATCCATCGACTCAGCACTCTCACAAGCGCTGATTTGCAAGGCTGATGAGACCCTATCTCGCGTAGATCCTGACCCGCAGATCCTGACTGCCTGTATTCGAGGCCTCGCCCTCGCACCTGCAGGTGGAGATAAACACTATATATTCCGCAAATTACTGACACATGGTATCGCCAGGCATAGTGACATCCTGGCTGCGATCAGTGGCCGTGTCTGGGAGATATTGCTGGAAGGGCAAATTCGTGACCATTATTTGGATCGTCTAGCAGAAAACGATCAGGGCCAAGAGCTGTTCGACCAACTCCTGAGCGACCTGCTCTACCTACCCGATACCCGTCGGACCATACTCGAAAGCCTGCGTAGAGAAGAAAGGACCCCACAACTGGACAAAGCAGTCGGTAATTTCTTCAATCAGCTGAAAAGCCATTAGAAGCATTAGGCTTGCACTCTCTTGCAATCTGCTGGGTATCTGTCCTAATTTTTAACCATATATGAGTCCTGATATCAAACAATAACCAGAGGATAGAAACGGTGATCAAAGGAACCCACCTAACGGTCAAATTCAACCGTGTTGTCGACGGAGATACCATTCGGGTCTATCTTCCAAATGATGACCAGGATGAATCCCTGCGTATCCTGGCGCTCGATACAGAAGAGTCCAATTCCGGCAGCAGCAAACCGGTCACTCCCTGGGGAAAACAGGCGAAACAGCGGGCACAACATTTTTTTGAGGATGCAGACGAGGTCATCATAGAATTTCCCGGAAACGAAGACCTGGCAACCTGTTTAATAAAGTACCGGGGCAACTTTGGCCGATTGCTGGTCTATGTCTACCACAAGGGCGTCGATTTCCAGGAGACCATGATACGTGAAGGCTACAGTCCGTACTTCATGAAGTACGGTAATGCGGAATTCACCAGCCATCATCTGCGCTATCAAAGAGCCGAACGGGAGGCACAACGGCAGCATCTGGGCGTCTGGGATCAAATCACGGTAAATGGTGTTACCCATCGAAATTATGCGGCATTGACCACCTGGTGGCAGCTGCGCGCATCCATCATCGATGGTTATCGTAGTATCCGGGCCATCGATTCATCCGTACTGAATACTCGGCTCGACTACATAAACCTTGTAGCCCAAGCCCAGACCGGAGAACGGGTGACCGTCTTCACCGAGCTGCGATCTCACACCCGGGTCGGCGGTCGTCACGGCTTGATCGGTATCGGCTCGATCCAACAGCCTTTTAATCTATTCATTCCCAACATCGATTCGGAAACCGGTCAGGAGATCCTGAATCTATTGGAATCGCGCTATCTCAGTCATGGAGACGATCAACCGGGAAGAAGTTACGCCTATGTGAGCGGAGTCTTGAGCACCTTCAATGGCCAACCGCAGCTGGTCGTCACCTCAGCAGATCAGATTTCCGACAGCCTGGATAACCGGATGGACCTGATGCCTCAAGTGGCGGTCAGAATTACCTCTCTGCTTCCCAACCCTGCCGGCGCCGACGCGGGTTTCGAACGCCTGAATCTGCGAAATACAGGGAGCTTGAAGGTCAGTTTGGAAGGTTGGTTCCTGCAGGACCATGCAGGTAGCCGCGCCGCCCTGCATGGCGATATCGAACCCGGCGAGACCGCGGAGATTCAACTTCAGCCCAGGGAGATGCCGCTGAACAACACAGGTGATGCAATCACTCTCATGGATGGGAATGGCAAGATCATGAATGCCGTGTCCTATCGTGCAAGCGATGTCGTATCAGGCCAATTGATCCTATTTGCATGAGGGAGGGGAAATCTCGTTGCTTGATTTGGTTATCAAATCCCGCTTGGGACTTGGCGATGTTTGAATTCAAAAGTCCCAATACAGAAATGTCATGAATCCCGCCCATGACAGGATCAATAATATCCACGGGACAGGACTGTGACGATACTTGATGACCTCAACAGGTTCCATAACGCCCCGTGGATTGCTTTGCTGCTGTATGGCGACCTTTTTTAACTGCTTGTCAAGTTCTCTGGCCTTGATCTTGTACTGTTTTTTATATTGATCTATGCCCTTCTGGATGCCTTGGGCAATCAGCTTCGTTTGTTCTTTCGTCTGCCCGGGCCGTTGTGTCCCCCGAGCTATCCGCATCGCCTCATCCTGGGTTTGGCTCGAGACCTTATGCGTCTTTGAATATTTGGCCATATCATCTGCTGTCAGGCATTGCTCTGAACGAGTACTGTAACAGGATTACCCATCAGACTCACACTTGGCGGAAGCAGAATCAAAGTCGAAAAAAAAGCCCGTCCAGGTAAGGCGGGCTCATCAAATTTATCTAATCCAGGAGAGTCTAGCGATCAGAATGCAATATCATAGGGGTCGTGTCCGTTGGGATCGGGCCATGCTGGATCTTCCGGCCAACAATTCGGGGTCTCGTTTTTTGTTTTCATCTTACATCTCCTCTTCGCCTTTACTCATCGATATGCATCCCTCATGCCATATCCACACCCTATTGTTTTTTTTGGATTTTCGGGTAATGTAAAAAGGCGGAACCCATAAGATGTAAAGAATTTCGACATCCCCCGACCGGCTCTTTGTCAGCAAAAACTGATAACTCACAGCAAACTTTGAGCTATCTTGATGGTTTTTCTGGGAAATCACGAAATAGCGCGACGTAAAGGAAGTCGACAAATAGAAAGCTGACAGACACCCCTCATTTTTGATCTTTGCAGACCAATGGCGAATATCCTCAGCGAGTAGGTTATCTAGTACTCGTCAGAATCACCCGGTTGTTTAACGGCTGGGG
>JASJBU010000278.1 GCA_030066355.1 Gammaproteobacteria bacterium
CGATACCGCTTCCCAACTTACTGGGATCTGCAAGATTCTGCATCACATGGATCAAGCCCATAACGGCACCGATGATACCGATCGTAGGTGAGTAGCCCCCCATGCCCTCGAATACTTTAGCGGCCTGCAGATCATGTTGCTCGCTGGCATCGACTTCCATCTCCATGGCGTCCCGCAAGGTTTCTGGCTCGTTACCATCCACTAGCATCTGCATGCCCTTCCTAATGAACGGATCTTTTTCAGTTTCAGCAATAGTTTCCAGGCCTAACAATCCTTCCTTGCGAGCAATATTGCTCCATTCAACCAGTTTGATAAGAGTAGCAGGCATATCCATATGGCTGGGCATGAATACGCGCCCTGATAGCCGCAAGGCGTGGATGAAAACCTTGACCGGGGTCTGCAAGAGAATCGCGCCCACCGTGCCGCCAAGCACGATCACCATCGCAGGCCCATTCATGAGGGAATCGATCTGCCCACCCTCCAGCCAATTCCCGCCTATCACAGCCAGGAAAGCAATGAGGATTCCAATGAAGCTGAGAAAATCAAGTCTCATAGCTGTTTGATGAGATATTGACCCATCTCTTCTATTGACAAAATACAATCCGACAAACCTGCATTCACGATTGCATGAGGCATGCCATAGACCACACAGCTCTCTTCATTCTGACTCCAGACCTGTGCGCCAACCGACTTCATACGCTGACTTCCTTTGAGACCGTCAGACCCCATACCAGTCAGGATCACTCCTAGCAACTGGCTCCCAAAAACCTGTGCAGCAGAGACGAACAGCTGGTCAACACTCGGATGGTAGACATCACTAGGCAACGCATCCCTGATTCTAACTTGCGGACCTGATGCGCCTTTCTCTACGATCATCTGTTTCCCTCCAGGTGCAATCAACACCTGGCCCTGCATCAATGGCATATGGTCAGTCGCTTCTCTGACTTGAATGGCACAAACAGTATTGAGACGTTCTGCATAGGCAGAGGTAAACCCCCCAGGCATATGTACTGCCACGAGCATGGGCAGAGGAAACTCACGGGGTAGTTGGCTAAGCAGGGTTTGTAATGCAACAGGTCCCCCGGTTGAAGCGCCGATTACAATCAACCTGGGTCGTTCCGACTCGGTCCAGGGCAAAGTCCTGACGGTCGAACCCGCCAATCTCGGACGGTAGCGATGGGTTCTTGGCTGTTCTGCGGATGTGTGTCTGTGACCTACAGCTCTCAATTTAACCAGAACCTTATCACCAAATGCGTTGTTCGGAGTACCTGAAGCCAAACTCTCTGGCTCCTTTGAAAGGAAATCGATGGCTCCGGCTTCTAGCGCTTCCAGGGTTTCTTGGGCACCTTGCCTGGTCAAGGCCGATAACATTACGATGCGTGTGGGGCATTCAGCCATGATGCTACGCACTGCGGAAATGCCATCGACACCAGGCATTTGCACATCCATAGTGATTAGGTCCGGGCGGAGTTCCTTGGCTTTTTTAATGGCGTCCTGACCATCGGCCGCATAACCGATAATTTGCATATCAGGTGCGGTCTCTATGACATCAGCAATGCGGTGCCTGAAGAAAGCTGAATCATCTACAACCAATATTTTCAGGCTGCGGTTTAGCATTGTTTTCACTTGGGAAGAGACTAACCGGCTAACTGAGCATCTGGAACCGATTAGTACTTTCTTGCGTACTTTCTCATCAAACCAGGTACGTCGATAATGAGTGCAATCTTGCCATCACCGGTTATCGTAGCACCCGCCATACCCTCAAGGCCCTGCAGCATCGCTCCAAGCGGCTTGATCACCACCTCTTCTTGCCCGATTAAATCATCGACGACAAGCCCAACTTGAACATTACCAACGTTAACAATAACTACGTGACTTTGCTGTTTATCTTCATTGGATACTAAACTGTTCGATATTAGCCATTCACGCAAGTAAAACAACGGGATAGCCCTCTCCCGGACCATTATGGTCAACTGACCATCGACGACATTGGTGCGACTGAGATCCAGATTAAAGATTTCCACAACACTGGCCAATGGCAGAGCAAAGGGTTGTTGCTTCAAAACCACCATCAGGGTCGGAAGAATAGCAAGAGTCAATGGAAGTTTTATAGTGATCAGACTGCCTCGGCCCAATTCAGAATCGATTTCGACTGAGCCATTCATCTGAGCGATTCTAGTCTTCACCACATCCATGCCGACACCGCGGCCCGAGACGTCCGATATCTCTTTTTTGGTAGAAAAACCTGCCTGAAAGATCAAATTATAACATTCTCGATCATCCAGCCTGGCAGCCGCTTCCTGGTCCATCATGCCTTTTTCCACGGCTTTTCGTCTCAGTACTTCAGGATCCATCCCTTTGCCATCGTCACTGATGGAGAGGAGTATATGATCACCTTCCTGCGCAGCGGACAGCAGTACGTTGCCTCGGCGTGGCTTGCCCGCTCTTTCCCGTTCATCCGGCATCTCGATGCCATGGTCTACAGCGTTCCTAACCAAGTGGACCAATGGGTCAGCGAGTGCCTCAACGAGATTCTTATCAAGATCCGTATCCTCGCCTTCCATCTCGAGATCGATCTCCCGCTTAAGACTTCTCGCAAGATCCCGGACCACTCGTGGAAAACGACCGAATACCTTCTTGATCGGCTGCATGCGTGTCTTCATGACCGCCAATTGAAGGTCAGCGGTTACCACATCCAGATTACTTACCGCATTGGCCACTTCCTCATCTTTCATAGTTGCTCTGAGGTTGGCCAATCGATTCCTTACCAAGACCAACTCACCGACCATGTTCATGATGTCATCCAGCCGCTGTGTATCGACACGCACGGTTGTTTCCGTGGCTGCTTTCGGCTTGGGTTGCAACTTTTTCTCGGCTGGCTGTTTCTCAGATCTTGTTTGAACGCTCGATGATGCAGTCTCAAGTTTATCTCTGGTCTGTTTGTCTGCTTTCTGCCGCGCACTATCAGTTCCTTTATTGGAGGCAGGTTGTTTCTCTCCACACGGGCTGGCAGCTACAGTTGGATTAAATTTTCCTTCGCCATGAATTTCGTTTAACAGTGAGTCAAACTCCTCCTCAGTGATTTCATCATCCCCCTGGTCATGTTTTGGTTTTTTGCTGAGTTTCGAATCATCGTTCCCCTGTGTTTTGGATGGATCGAACTGACCCTTGCCATGAATCTGATCCAACAGGTCTTCGAATTCATCCTCGGTTATTTCTTGTGAATCTTCTGGTGTTGTTTTACTTGTTGTCTTGTCTTCGCTTTTTGGCACACCGCCACTGAACTGCCCTTTTCCGTGCAGTTCATCGAGTAGCGCCTCGAATTCCTCTTCAGAAATATCATCATTTTGGATCGATGAATGTTCTGGATCTTGAATTGCATCCAATAGCTCATTGAACTCACTATCGGAAAGATCGTGTTTGGCGGTTTTCGAGGGGTGTTCATCCGCAGCTTTTTTCGCCAACACGGTTTCAGTCTTTTTCGCGTCCAGATTACCGTCAGGTTCTGGCGTTTCGTCTCCTTCCGGAACGGTAAACCGGTTTAAACGCTGAATTAACTCTGGATCTGCATGATCCGGGACTATACCCTCTCGAACATGATCAAACATGGTGTTGACCACATCCAATACTTCCAAGATAGAATCCATCAAATCGGCTCTGACCGATCTTTGACCCTGGCGCAACACGTTGAAGACATCCTCAGCCCGATGACAGACCTCTACCAGAGGTTCGATACTAAGGAATCCGGCACCGCCTTTTATAGTATGAAAACCGCGAAATACCGCATTTAACAGGTCGAAATCATCGGGTTGTTGCTCTAAATCAACAAGCTGCTCGCTCAGTTGTTCGAGTATTTCTCCAGCTTCGACCAAAAAGTCTTGGAGAATCTCGTCATTGACATCAATGCTCATTTATCACTCCAAGCCAATTACATTGGTGATGACAAGAGAAATTGAATCGTTCCGAATCCTTGTTCAGCCCATTAAAATCCAAGACTCGACAATAGGTCATCCACTTCATCCTGGCTACTCATCTGCTCCCCCTGATCCACACCGGGCACAGTCGGGCCTTCAAGCTGATGTGGGTCATTATGTGATTGTGGGGTTTGATTCAATTTACCACCGGTTATTCTTACCAGTTTCACTAACTTCTCTTCTACATCATGAACGAGATTGATGACTCTACGAATAATCTGGCCCGTCAGATCTTGAAAATCCTGCGCCATCAATACCTCGGAAAGATTTTTATGCAGTGTAGTCGAGTCCTCCTGAGCGCGATTGAGAAACGTCATCAGTGATTCACTGAGGTCCTTGAAATCTTCTTTATCAAGCAGGCGAGAACGGAGTTTTTCCCAGTCTTGGAGTAAATTATCAGACTGAGAAGCAAGAGACACCACCAGGGGAATACTCTCTTCGACTGCAGTAAGGGTTCTATTTGCCGAATCCTGGGTCATTGTAATGACATGATTGAGACGCTCCTTTGCATCAGGAATCTCCACATTGGTCATCTCAGCAATTTTTGCATCCAGTAAAAAACCGTTGATCGCCTCATGCAGCTCTCTGGTAAGACGCCCCACCTCGATGAAAAGTTGGCTCTCACTTGGATTTGATAATTCATGTATGAGCCGTTCGGCATCGGCATCTCGGTTTGTCTTCAAGGCAGACACCAACGCCTCTGCCTTTTCCAGCCGTGTCATCTCATTATTCAGTGGTTCCTGCATTCAGAATCTCCTGGACTGAGCGACCTCAAGCCTCAACACGTTCGAATATTTTGTTGATCTTTTCCTCCAGAGTCCCGGCTGTGAAAGGTTTAACCACATAGCCGTTTACACCGGCTTGCGCCGCTTCTATGATTTGTTCTCGTTTCGATTCCGCTGTAACCATCAATACAGGTAAACGTGCCAACTTTGCGTCAGCTCTCACCGCTTTGAGGAGATCGATACCTGTCATACCAGGCATATTCCAATCGGAAACCAGAAAATCGAAACTACCATTCTGTAACATGGGTAAAGCGGTTGTGCCATCATCAGCTTCGTGGGTATTAGTGAATCCCAAATCCCTCAATAGATTCTTGATGATGCGTCTCATCGTGGAAAAATCGTCCACAATGAGAATTTTCATGCTCTTGTCCAAGGCAACCTCCCAATTCAGTGTCGCCAGCTCAATGTTTCAATTTATCTGTAACCCTGCATCCATCTCACAGGCTCTCTTCCTGTACCAGACTTAACCAGTCGGACAACCGGGACCGTAAGCGCAAAGTGGCCTGACTGTGAATCTGACAAACCCGTGATTCGCTAACACCCAGAACATGTCCGATTTCACGCAGATTTAACTCATCGTCATAGTACATTGCTACAACCAGCCTCTCCCGTTCCGGTAAGCCAGCGATTGCATCCGCTAAAGCCTTCTTGAATGCATCCTTTTGCAGTCCTTCGAACGGGAGGTCTGAAATCTTCTCACCGAGATCCTGTAATCCCTCGCCTAACGAATTCAGCTCATCCAGGCTGAAGATTCGACACCCTGTTGAGTCCTGCAAGATCTGGTGAGAAGATTTCAGACCTCCCGTTCGAAGGACTGCAAAAGGATGCATTCAAGAAG
>JASJBU010000279.1 GCA_030066355.1 Gammaproteobacteria bacterium
TCGTGATAGGCGGTGAGCTTCTTCTCCTCGTCGCTCATCACCATGGTACGACGCTCGGCACCCATCATGATCTTATCCTTGGCCTTCTCCATTTCCTCCATGCTGACCAGAGTCTTGTTGGCACGAGCCGCAAACAGTGCCGCCTCGTTGACCAGGTTGGCCAGATCAGCACCCGAGAAACCCGGAGTACCGCGGGCGATGATCGAGGGCTTCACGTCGTCCGCCGCCGCCACCTTACGCAGATGAACCTTGAGTATCTGTTCACGACCCCGCACATCCGGCAGAGGCACCACGACCTGACGGTCAAAGCGGCCCGGGCGCAAGAGTGCCGGGTCGAGTACATCGGGGCGGTTAGTGGCGGCGATCACGATCACGCCTTCATTGCCCTCGAAGCCGTCCATCTCCACCAGCAGCTGGTTGAGGGTCTGCTCACGTTCATCGTGCCCGCCACCGAGACCGGCGCCTCGATGCCGGCCAACCGCATCAATCTCGTCAATGAAGATGATGCAGGGTGCATGTTTTTTGGCCTGTTCGAACATGTCACGCACCCGCGAGGCACCGACGCCGACGAACATTTCGACGAAGTCGGAACCGGAGATGGTAAAAAAGGGTACTTTGGCCTCTCCAGCGATCGCTTTGGCCAGCAGGGTCTTACCGGTACCCGGTGAGCCGACCATCAATACGCCCTTGGGAATCTTGCCGCCCAATTTCTGGAATTTGGAGGGGTCGCGCAGAAAATCCACCATCTCGGTGACTTCCTCCTTGGCCTCCTCGACACCGGCCACGTCACTGAAGGTGACCTTGACCTGATCCTCGGTGAGCATCCGCGCTTTACTCTTGCCAAAGGACATGGCGCCACGACCGGCACCGCCACCCTGCATCTGCCGCATGAAGAAGATCCACAGGCCGATCAGGACGAACAGGGGGAACCAGTTGATCAGTATGTTCATCAACAGCGACGGTTTTTCCGGCGGCGTGGCGACGATCTCCACGTTGTTGTTGAGTAGATCGCTCACCAGTCCGTCATCACCGGGACTGTAGGTGGAGAAGCGCTGGCCAGAGGTCATGGCCCCGTCGATGTCTCGGCCATTTTGGATGGTCACCTCTTTGACGTTACCCGCCTTCACCTCGTCGATGAATTCCGAATAACTGATGGACTGGGCCTGCTTCGTGGTGGTGGAGAAATTGTTGAACACCGTCATCAAGACGATGGCGATCACCACCCATAGAATCAAATTTTTTGCCATGTCATTCAAAACGTAACAACCTCGCTTGTCATCCGGTCACAACCAGTAATCTTGACAATTCAATTGGTTGGTAAAGTACTACAGTTTAAAGTTCCCTGCTACCAGATAGATCTCGCGGCTTTTCGGACGCGACGATTTTGGTTTCCTGCTGACCACTCTGGTAAAGGATGTCCGGCATTCCTGCAGAAACTGGTCAAAGCCTTCACCCTGAAAGATTTTTACCACAAATCCACCCCCCGCTCGCAGGCTTTCTCTCGCAAATTCCAGCGCCAATTCACAAAGATAGATAGAGCGGGGCTGGTCCACGCTGGGCATACCGGTAATATTGGGAGCCATATCGGAAATTACAAGATCTACCTTTTTCTCGGCAAGGATATTGCGTAGATCGAGTAACGGACCTTGCTCGCGAAAATCTCCTTTAATGAATGAGACTCCCGGAATGGGTTCCATCTCGAGTACATCCAAGGCGATCACCTGCCCCTTGTCACCAACCAGTCTGCGCGCTACCTGCGACCACCCGCCTGGCGCAGCCCCCAAATCAACGATTCGCATCCCAGGTTTGATGACCCGATCCCGCTCCTGGATCTCCAGCAGCTTGTAGGCGGCCCGGGAGCGATAGCCCTCCTGCTGCGCCCGTTTTACATAGCTATCTTTGAATTGCCGATCCAGCCATTGCCGGCTGCTTTTAGTTCGCTTCATATCCACATGTCGTAGATTGTCTGTAAAAACCACAAATTAACGCGAACATTGCAAAAATAGCCATGAATGTGTTTGCTGGTGACGGCAACTCAACACCTCTGATTTCAACCGCTTGTGCTTGGTTAATTTTGATGAGATCAACAGTATTTATCGTCATTTCAATCATATTTACAAACTTTTTAAATAAATTCGCGACATAATGACAAGCGGGTTAAAATGCCACAGCCCAGAGACGCCAGAAAGCACAGATGCAACTCACGAACCAGCAGATCCGCGCACTCAAAAAGCAGGCCCATCACCTGAAACCGGTGGTCATGGTCGGGCAACAGGGTTTGCGTGATAGCGTACATCATGAGATCGACATCGCGCTGGATGCCCATGAGCTCATCAAGATCAAGCTAGCGGGCGCAGACAAAGCGGAACGAGAACGGATCAGCCAACAGATCATCGCCCACCATCAGGCCAGCCTGATCCAGATCATCGGCCGGATGGCGACCTTCTACCGCCCCAACCCCGATAAAAAGACAAACCGGATTATCATCTGAACCATAACCCGGTTTACCTAGCTTATTCGACCGATCGGCTATTCGTAACGAACTTCTACTATCTCAAACTCACGCGGGCCGTTTGGGGTCTGCAGAAAGACATCGTCCCCCTCCGATTTGCCTATCAAGGCACGGGCGATCGGTGAACTGACCGAGATCAAGCCATGCTTGATATCCGCTTCGTCATCACCGACGATCTGGTAGGTGAACTCCTCGTCGTTGTCCAGTTCGATCAGATCCACTGTGGCGCCGAACACCACCTTACCATCCGTATGGATCTGGGTGACGTCGATGATCTGGGCATGCGAGAGCTTGGACTCGATATCCTTTATCCGCCCTTCGATGAAACCCTGCTGCTCCCGAGCTGCGTGATATTCCGCGTTCTCCTTCAGGTCGCCATGCTCACGGGCCTCGGCAATCGCCTTGATCACCTTGGGCCTGGCCACCCGTTTCAGTTCCTCCAGTTCGGTTCGCAGCTTCTCTGCGCCCTTGGCGGTCAGAGGGACTTTGCTCATGAATCATTCCTCAAATATGCTTTGCTCTGTGCCAGGTCAATCGTGTAGATCCTGCAGACGATTAACACTGACAGCGTCCAATTGTTTCAAGGCCAGGCAGGTCGCCTCAGCACCGGAGATGGTTGTGGTGTAATTCACCTTGTGCTGCAAGGCAGCCCGCCGGATCTCTGCCGAGTCCTCAATCGCCTGCGCCCCTTCGGTGGTGTTGACGATGAAACTGACTTCCCGGTTCTTGATCATGTCCACGATATGTGGCCTCCCCTCCTTGACCTTATTAACCCGCTGACATTCAATCCCCGCATCCTGGATCGCCTTGGCGGTACCTCCCGTGGCGTAGAGTTCGAATCCAAATGCGGCCAGATCCTCGGCCACCTGCACCGCACGATTCTTGTCCGCATCCCGCACGCTGAGCAGCGCCCGCCCGCTCTTGGGCAGCCGAGAACCGCCCCCCAGAATGGCTTTATTGTAGGCCTCACCAAAGGTCCGACCGACTCCCATCACCTCACCGGTTGACTTCATCTCCGGTCCCAGCACTGTATCAACCCCGGGAAATTTGACAAAGGGGAAGACCGCCTCCTTGACGAAGTAGTTGTCAGGGATCACCTCTCGGGTGTAACCCTGCTCGACCAGGCCGGTCCCGGCCATACAGCGCGCTGCAACCTTGGCCAACTGCACCCCGGTTGCCTTGGAGACGAAGGGCACGGTGCGGGATGCCCGAGGGTTAACCTCCAGCAGATAGATGTGATCGTCCTTGATCGCGAACTGGGTGTTCATCAGCCCCACCACCTTCAGCTCCAGGGCCATGCGGCGGATCTTTTCCCGCATGCGGTCCTGTACCGATGGCGATAAGGTATAAGGCGGCAGGGAGCAGGCGGAGTCGCCGGAGTGGACCCCGGCCTGCTCGATATGCTCCATAATGCCGCCGATCAACACGTCCTTACCGTCACAGATGGCGTCCACGTCCACCTCGATGGCATCGTCCAGAAAACGGTCCAGCAGTACCGGTGAGTCATTGGAGACGCTCACCGCCTCACGCATGTAACGGCGCAGGTCTTCCTCGCCATAGACGATCTCCATGGCGCGCCCGCCCAGTACATAGGAGGGACGCACTACCAACGGGTAGCCGATCTCCTCCGCCAGCTTGACTGCCTGCTCCGTGTCGGTGGCGGTGCGATTGGGGGGCTGTCTCAATTTGAGCTTCGCTACCATCTGTTGGAAGCGCTCCCGGTCCTCTGCCAGATCGATGGAGTCCGGGCTGGTACCAATGATCGGTGCCCCGGCGGCTTCCAGATCCTGGGCCAGCTTGAGCGGGGTCTGCCCCCCGTACTGCACGATCACTCCGGTGGGCCGCTCCTTATCGATGACCTCCAGCACATCCTCCAGGGTCAGGGGTTCGAAATAGAGTCGGTCGGAGGTATCGTAGTCGGTGGAAACCGTCTCCGGATTGCAGTTGACCATGATGGTCTGGTAACCATCCTCGCGCATGGCGAAGGCGGCGTGCACACAACAGTAATCGAACTCGATACCCTGGCCGATACGGTTGGGCCCGCCCCCCAGCACCATGATCTTCTTCCGATCGCTCGGCTGAGCTTCGCACTCCTCCTCATAGGTGGAGTACATATAGGCGGTGCTGGTGGCGAATTCCGCAGCACAGGTATCGACCCGCTTGAAGACCGGGCGCACTCCGGCTGCATGGCGCAACCGGCGAATTTCCGCCTCGCTGGACTCCACCAGCTCGGCCAAGCGGCGATCCGCGAAGCCCTTGCGTTTCAGATAGCGCAGTCGCTCGCCATCCAATGCTTCCAGCCCCTGGCCGGCCACCTCCCGCTCGATATTGACCAGCTCCTCGACCTGCACCAGGAACCAGGGATCTATCTTACAGTGGTCGAACACTTCGTCCAGAGTCATGCCCATGCGGAAGGCCTCCGCCACGTACCAGAGCCGCTCAGGCCCCGGCAGGCGGATCTCTCTGATGAGTTTGTCCTTAGCGCCTGCACCCTCCAGGTCCAGCACCTCATTGAGCCCGTACTTGCCAATCTCCAGCCCGCGCAAGGCCTTTTGCAGGGATTCCTGGAAGGTTCGGCCGATGGCCATCACCTCGCCCACCGACTTCATCTGGGTGGTCAGCCGGTCATCGGCCTTGGGAAACTTCTCGAAGGCGAAGCGCGGCACCTTGGTCACCACATAGTCGATGCTGGGTTCGAAGGAGGCCGGGGTGGCGCCGCCGGTGATCTCGTTCTGCAGCTCGTCCAGGGTGTAACCCACCGCCAGCTTGGCCGCCACCTTGGCGATCGGGAATCCGGTGGCCTTGGAGGCCAGTGCCGAGGAACGGGAGACCCGGGGATTCATCTCGATGATGATCATGCGCCCGTCGTCCGGGTTGATGGCGAACTGCACGTTGGAGCCGCCGGTCTCCACGCCGATCTCGCGCAACACCGCCAGGGAGGCGTCACGCATGATCTGATACTCCTTGTCGGTCAGGGTCTGGGCCGGGGCGACGGTGATGGAATCCCCGGTGTGCACCCCCATGGGGTCCAGGTTCTCGATGGAGCAGATGATGATGCAGTTGTCCTTGCGGTC
>JASJBU010000074.1 GCA_030066355.1 Gammaproteobacteria bacterium
CGGGCGTGAGAGCCAGATTCGATCAGGCGTACCCGGTGTCGCCAATTTCCGCGCCAGCAGTTGGAACCGCGCGCCCATCGATCGCATGGCAAACCTGAACCTGGAGCCAGGTAATTCCACGCTGGATGAGTTGGTCGGCTCTGTCGACAAAGGAATCTTCATGTTTACCAACCGCTCCTGGTCAATCGACGATTATCGCAACAAATTTCAGTTTGGCTGCGAATACGCAAAGCTGATAGAAAAGGGTCGCTTGAGCAGAACAGTACGCAATCCCAATTATCGGGGCATATCCAGTCAATTCTGGAATAATCTCAAGGGCGTAGGCAATAGAGACAGCTTCGAGATATTCGGTACCCCCAACTGCGGCAAGGGGGAACCCAATCAGGTGATTCGGGTAGGTCATGGATCACCGGTCTGCCTGTTTGCAGACGTGGAGGTATTTGGCGGTGAAAACTGATTCAATGGAACTCTTGTTCGAGCAGCTTTCGAGCGCATTGTTCGCAGAATTGCATGATAACGAGGCGTTGTCTTTATCAGTCAGCGGAGAAGACAGTCAGTTCATCCGCATCAACGGCGGCTTGATCCGACAGATAGGTACCGTCGAGGACCGGACGCTTGAATTGAAACTCATCTGTGATCAGCGTCAGGCGACCGGTTCGCTGACGATAACGGGTGTTTTACAAGCGGATCTCGAACGCTGTCATGCAGAGCTGTCGCGTCTGCGGGAGGAAGTGGCACAGCTGCCTGTAGATCCTTTTATCGTGCTGCCTCAAGCCGGTCAAACGAGCCGCAATGAAGCGCGCGGCAAGCTCCCAGCGTTTGACCAGGGTATTGAACAGCTGTTACCCATGCTGCAAGGCATCGACATCACAGGCATCTGGGCAAGCGGTGAAATCTTCCGTGGTCATACCCATTCAGCGGGATCCAAGCACTGGTTTTCCACCGATAGTTTTTCACTGGATTATTCTCTGGTGAATGATTCGGAAAAGATGGTGAAAGAAACCTTTGCCGGGAACCAGTGGGACCCCTCGGTCTTCGATCGATCCCTAGCCACCGCTCTCGACAAGCTCAAAGCGATGGATCAACCATCCATACGCATCAAACCAGGCAGTTACCGAACCTATATCGCACCGGCCGGGGTGTCAGAACTCCTCTCGCTGTTTTCCTGGGACGGCTTGAGTGAGGCCAGCATGCGTCAGGGAAAGAGCGCTTTTCTGAAAATGCGTGAGCAGGAGATCCGATTATCACCCCTATTCAGCCTATCCGAAGATTTCACTAATGGCATGGTGCCACGTTTCAATGAAAGCGGTGAAATTGCCCCCGAGCGTCTCGAGTTGATCGAGCAAGGTGAGTTGAGCAACTGCCTGATCAGTTCGCGTACGGCCAAGGAATATGATCTGCAGTCCAATTTTGCCGTCGAGGAGGAATGGCTCCGATCTCCGGTGATGGCATGTGGGGAATTAGCGCAAGACGATATTTTAACGGCGCTGGGCACCGGTGTTTATTTGTCAAACCTGCACTACCTGAATTGGAGCGATACCCATGGTGGGAGAATCACCGGCATGACAAGATATGCCTGTTTCTGGGTGGACAATGGGCAGATCCAGGGTCCCATCGAAAATATGCGATTCGACGATAGCTTCTACCACTTTTTTGGCGATCATCTGGAAGCAGTCACCCGGGAAAGCCAGATCAATCCGGATGTCAGCACCTATGAAGGACGAGAGTTAAACATCACTCAATGTCCGGGCATTTTATTGAGCGGCTTTTCCTTTACCCTGTAACCCTCCAGGTTCATCGGTTGCTCTATCAGTTGCCGATACCCTTGAGATTGCCTCATGAGATGTCGCGAAAATCCCGATCCAGGCCAAATCGCTTGGAAGTGACATAAGACTCCAGGCGTCGCAGCTTTCTCTCCAGTTCTCTCATCTTCCGTTTGGTGTCACCCAAGGTATCTCGTGGTGAACGGCGATAGGAACGCCAGAAGTCTTCGTCATCCTGATCCTTGTACAGATCAACCGGTTTTTCAGGTATCAACCAAGCCGCCAAGAGATAGATGATGAACATAGGGACCGAATAGATCAACCCGATGATGACGGTAATCACCCTGACCACATTGACTGAAACGCCGAAATAGTCTGCGATACCGGCACACACACCGGCGATCATCTCATTTTGCGTATCACGATACAGGCGGTTCGGGTTGGAAAACTGTGATGTAGGACGTTTCATTGGCGATTCCTCCAACCGGGGACTTCAGCATCCAAGATCGTCTCGAGAGACTCGATACGACTTTCCATCTTGTTGGCCATCTCCCATAAATCAGCCATCAAGGCTTCATCGTCCTTGGATAGACCTTTGGCTGTTTTGATCTTGGACAGATAGTGAAACACCACCCAAACGGGCAGAACAAACATGAGAAAAATGATCAGCGGCACCATCATGATACCCAAAATTTCCACTTCCATCTTCTATTCCTCTTTTCACTTTCATCAAGGGCATCGTGTTACTGATCCAAATCTTTGAAGCGCTGCTTCAGATCGTATCCATCGCTGGAGACAATGGTCTCCAAAACCTGAATGCGTTTTTCCATGGCTAGCTGACTTCGCTTGAGATCTGAAACCTGCTGTTTCAACAGTCCCTCCCGGTCCCCATTTTCACTCTTGGTCTTGATGTAAGTCTTGATTAAACCGCCGAGTATGGATATAGCGACAATCGCTACGATCATCTCGAAAACCTGCATGAAGCAATCCTCCCTTGAGTCCAAGCAAAATGGCTATTTTTCTTTAACCTTTTCTCTGAGCTTTGCCAGCTCTTCGTCGATTTTATCTTGCACCTCAAGTTCAGCAAATTCTTCCTGCAGCGACTTGGAGCGACCGAGATCGAAGGACTCGACCTTACCCTCCACATTCTCCATCTTCCGCTCGAGATCTTCGAATCTCGAGAAGGCGTCATCGACCCGGCGGTCGTGCAGTTTCTCACGCACCTGCAACCGTCCGTTGGACGTGCTCTGCTTCATGACAATAGTCTTTTGCCGTGCCTTTGCATCATCCAGTTTATTCTGCAGGTTGGCGATATCCTCGTTGAGCTTGGAGAGCTGAATCTCCAAATCCTCCATATCCTGGATCAGCAGTTGCACCGTCTGCTCCAGTTGATTCTTTTCCCCCAGAGCAGCACGGGCAAGATCCTCCCTGCCTTTGGCTATAGCCAGTTCCGCCTTGCGTTCCCATTCAAGCACCTCGGCAGAGAGACGGTCAATTCTACGGCTCTGTTTTTTCTTGTCCGCGATAGTTCGAGCGGCATCTGAACGGATCTCGACCAAGGTATCTTCCATCTCTTGGATCACCAAGCGGATGATCTTTTCTGGATCCTCAGCCCTGTCCAGCATGGAATTCAGGTTCGAATTGATAATGTCATTCAGGCGACTGAAAATACCCATGGTTGACTCCTCATTTACTGCGATATTGATGATCTTTAACAATTAGGCTGGACAATATTATTGACTGCCTGACACTTGGTGATGACCTGCTGCTGCAACGTGGCTTCCAGTTCCTGAATACCTAATTTCTGCCAATTCAGATCCTGTCTCAGCTCGCGCGTCATCTCATGCAGCGCGCTGGCACCTTGCCGGCTGATCTCCGTTTCGAATCCAGCAGATACCGGATCATAACTTTCGTCTGCGGCTATTCCTTGAGAGAGGGATGTCAGGAACAGCATGGAGGCGGCCAGCTGGACGATTCTGTTCAATCCTGCGTAATTTGCTGTACATGTGGCTTTTTTCATCTTCTTCTCCTCCGCTTGTTGTCCAATGACGGGTTTGTTTACTTACATATAGACAAGATCCAGGCCAACCTTGCGCTAAATTATTTAACATATTGTTTTTAAGAGAATATTTAGAAAATCGAACAAGACACAGAGGTTGTGTTTTTGTGGTTTTTTATGCTATTTTTTAGCTATTAAAGCTAATTGTTAGTATATTTGACATGCAAGACTCTACGCAGCATTCCCTTATCGGCCAATCTATCAATTTTTTGGGGGTCCTCGAACAAGTCTCTCAGGTTGCCCCACTGAGCAAACCGGTCCTGATCATCGGCGAAAGAGGCACGGGCAAAGAGGTGATCGCATCACGTCTGCACTACTTATCCCAGCGCTGGGACAAGACTTTGTTGAAGACCAACTGTGCTGCGCTACCTGAGTCATTGCTCGAATCCGACTTATTCGGTCATGAGGCCGGAGCCTTCACTGGCGCCACACGTAAACATCAAGGGCGTTTCGAAAGGGCTGATGGAGGCACCTTGTTTCTTGACGAGATCGCAAGCATGTCCTTGCGGGTCCAGGAAAAGCTTCTGAGAGTCATTGAATACGGTGAATTCGAGAGAGTGGGCGGGGCTGAGATCATCAACTCCGATGTACGCATCATTGGTGCCGCGAACGTGGATCTCCCGCAGCTCGCCGCAGAAGGTCATTTCCGGGAAGATCTGCTCGACCGCCTGTCTTTCGACGTCATCACGCTCCCGCCTCTGCGTTACCGACAGGATGATATACCTTTACTGGCGGATCATTTCGGACTGGGCATGGTCAAGCAGCTGAAACGGGATTTTTTCCCAGGTTTCACAGAATCTGCCAGAGAAAAGCTGTCCCGCTATGCCTGGCCGGGAAATTTACGTGAGCTGAAGAATGTCATAGAACGGGCCGTCTATCGAAGTGAACCCGATCAGTTGATCAATGAGATCATCTTCGATCCCTTCGCATCTCCTTTTCGCAATCTTGCAGACCCCCCAATCCAGACTGAACCGCAAAGTTCCGAATCAACCGAATCCACCACTACCTATGACTTCCCTATGGATTTCAAAGCACAGGTTCGTGCTTATGAAATCCAGCTTCTGCAGGCGGCCTTGCAGCAGCATCATTACCATCAGCGTCGCACCGCTCAGGCATTGGGCCTGAGTTATCACCAGCTTCGCAGCCAGTTGCGTAAATATGATCTACTACCACACAAGCAAGAGAAGCCACAGGCCGTAGAAAACTCGGTGTAGTCTTCTCCCCTGCTTGACATGCAGCTACTGAATACCCTCTTAACGAGGTATTGGTATGGCTTTCTGATGTCGTCAAGTCCATCATCGGGCCTTATGAGTTCGCCTGCAGGTTGCTCAGGTTGCAGGGACAAACTCCTCCAATACCGCCCGGCGCAACAGATCCAGTGGCAAGAGGCCCTGGGCGATCAGAAAATCGTGATAGGCCAGCTGATCGAAACCCTGTTTGAGCTTGAGTTCAGTTTCCGTGCGCAATGCCATCAAGCGGCTGTAACCATAGAAGTAGGAGGTGGCCTGTCCGGGCATCTTGAAACTGTAGCGATCGACCTCCTGGGTTGCCATGGCCTCGGAGAGACCGACTTGAGTCATCAGAAACTGCTTGGCCTCAGCGGGTTTGATTTGACCCAGGTTGAGCATGGGATCGAGGAATGCCCGGGCGGCACGCAATAAACGCAATTGGAGAGAAAAAAACTGGCCTTCCGGCGGAAAGTGACTTTGCATGATTGCCTCTGCATATAATGCCCAACCTTCCACATTGGCTGAGTTATAGGCATACAATGCACGGGCGAGTGAAATACCCTTTTCGATCAAACTCGACATTTGCAGTTCATGCCCGGGACGCACTTCATGGGCGGCCATGGTCCAGGCGACCGCAGCGAAAGTAAAATCATCCAATGCCCCCTTTCCTGCCGCATTGGGATTGTTCAATGGCAGTACGAACTCCGGGGTTTGACCAGTATTACCCAAGAGCTGCGGCGTATCCAAGTACGGGGCCGGAATACGCGCCGATTCAGCTTGGGTGGCAAGGCGTATTACGGTTTTCCGTTGTGGTAAGGATATCAGTCGATTGTTCTTAATGATCCTGTCGATATCGTTCATCCGCTGCTGATAAAAAGCGACGATTCGCTCGCTGTCGAGCTGGTCCTTCTTGAACGCCGCAATCACCTGCCGATAGTCATCGGAGGGAAGATCGTGTATCTGCGCCAGTGACTTGGCCAGCCCTTGCATTTCTTCACGAATATCCGCAAAGCTGAACTGCGCAATCCGTATCAGGTCAGCTGGATCCATCTCCACCCCGAAATCCTTTAGATTCTGGGCATAGATCTCCGGGGGCAACAGATGAGTTGCCCTGGCTCGCGGAATCACATTTTTCTCCAGCCATGCGTCATACTCCATCAATTGCTTTTGCAGAAGGTGAAAATCCTCCTGCCAACCTTGCAACTCGGTTGACTTGAACAGCTCGCTGATGCCCTGGACATAACGTGCCAGATTTTCTCGATCTTGTGTCAATTCCTGGATATACGGCCCGATCAGTCGGGTGTTATTAAAGGCCTCTTGGGTGCGCGCTTTGGCCAATTCGACGATGGGCCGATAACCATGCTGTCGCCCGGTATATTTCTTCAAGCGGCTCATGGCCGCAGAGTAACGTCGTGATTCCACACGGCTGTCCAGCAGTGATTGGAATCCGGAATAGAGCCATTCTGAGAGGTTGTAATAGGGCAACATCAACTCGTGATGCAAGGCCCGGGCCTGCAGATTATCCTGCAGTCGTTTGATCAGGATGTATAAGTCCTGAGTCACTCGGGGATCAGTGGTTTTGTCGAGTTCCTGTTGCAGATGTTCAATCATCCGCCGGGTCTCCGCTTGGCGGCGCTCGAACACGCCTTGCTTCAGATCCATGATATTGGCGTCATATTCCTCCAGGCCCTGTGCAGAGATCCTCTCCGGATTGTAACGGCCATGCATGTCCATGACCTGACGCGCATAGAGATTACTCTGCTCGATCCACCCCGGATCGGCATGGGCGTCGACGATGAGGAGCATTGCCAAGATGAGAAAGAGTTTATCCATAGTGAGACTTCAACTTTTTATTGGGTCCTGTCATGATATCAATTTAATCGCAAAGGTTCAGAGATACACCATTATCCACACGTCTCAAGCCTTTTTCGGAAATCCAGCCAGATGATCTGTTACCCCGTGAAGGACAAGGGATTATCGGAAGAATTCAGATGAATAATGAATCCAAACTTGGTTTGTTTGTACTCTTGCTCTCGCTGTTGGGCACATTCAGCACACAGGCCGAGAAATTACCTGTCGAGCACTTTTTCAAAAACTATGAGTTCACGCATCTCACCCTCTCACCCGATGGGAAGCATCTGGCGGCCATAGCCCCGCTCGGAGATACGCGCAATCTGGTGGTAATCGAGCGAGCCACCAACAAGGCCAAAGCCGTCACCCGCCTGAGTAAGACGGATATTGCCGGATATGCCTGGGCCAATAATTCGCGTTTGATTTTCTATCTGGAAGAGGATGGCAACGAGTCCCTCGGTATGTACGCGGTCAATATCGATGGAAGCAAATCCCGCGTCTTGGCTGAAGCGGAAAAAGGCATCACCTTAGTGCCACGCTATACACGCATGCTGGACCGCCTCAAACAGGACGACAAGCATATCCTGGTGGTCAACAACAAGCGCCGGGCGAGATACGCCGATGTGTACAAAATGAATCTCTATACCGGCCGCATGACACGAGAGGTGACCAATCCGGGAAAAGTGGAACATTGGATCGCAGATCATGCGGGTCAGGTGAAAGCCGCCATTGAAAATAAACTGGGTCCCGGTGGCAAAGAACTGATCTACTCCCTGCTCTATCGGGCCGATGAGAAGGCGGCTTGGGAACCCGTTTACGAGGGAAAATTCGGTGAAGAACCCGTCTACCCGACTGGCTTTGCCGCAGACAACAAAACACTCTACGTGCTCTCGGCACAAGGCCGGGACAAGGCGGCGCTGCTAACCTTCGATCCGCAAACCAAACAGTTCGGCGACCCAATCTTTGCCCACGATCGATACGATGTAACAGGTCCGGTCCTGTCTGAGACCCAACACAAACTGCTGGCCGTGCATTATGCAACGGAGAAACCTCAGCTTCACTACATCGATGAGGCCTATGAGGCCCTGCATCGGGGAATAGACCAGGCACTGCCGGATACCGTCAACAGAATCGTTGACTGGACAGAGGACGAATCCCTGGCGCTGGTCTACTCCTTCAGTGACAGGAACCCCGGGGTCTACTATCTCCTGGAAACCGACCCGGTAAAACTCACCTATATGTTCTCTGTGGCCGATCGATTCAAACCGGAACAATTGGTGGATCTTGACCCCATTGAGTACCAGGCTCGGGACGGCCTGACCATTCAAGGTTATCTGGCGATGCCGAAAGGACAAAAGACAGGTCCAGTACCTTTGATTGTCAATCCCCATGGGGGGCCCTATGGCGTCAGAGATCATTGGGGCTTCAACCGAGAGGTTCAATTTCTGGCAAATCGGGGGTATGCGGTACTTCAGGTGAATTTCCGCGGATCTGGCGGCTACGGTCATCGCTTCCAACGGGATGCCTGGAAGCAGTGGGGTCTCAAGATGCAGGACGACTTGACTGATGCGGTCCAATGGGCGATTGCTGAAGGCATCGCCGACCCGGAGCGGGTATGTATTTATGGCGCCAGTTATGGCGGTTATGCCGCGATGGCGGGGATCACCCTGACTCCGGAACTCTATCAATGCGCGATCAATTATGTCGGCGTGGTGGATCTCGAAATGCTGCATTCCTGGGATACCCGGGTCAAACATGATCCCGACGGCACTCTGGCTGCCTGGTTCCATCAGGCAATCGGCAACCCAAAGGACGCAGCAGATCTTAAACGGCTGCAACAGACCTCCCCCATCCAGCTCGTCGAGCGTATCAAGGCACCGTTGATGATCGTACACGGCGCGCGTGATCCCCGGGTGGAAATCAACCAGGCCTACAGCCTGATGAACGCACTCGACGCCCACGACAAGGCCTACATCAAGCTAATCAAGAACAAGGAGGGCCACGGTTTCCGCCGGGAGGAGAACCGCTTGCAGCTTTACAAGATGATGGATGAATTCTTGCAGCGGTATCTCTGACAATTTTTTACAATCTAAGCATTTTTTCCAGGTAGACCGGGGCACGCGGAGGGATTTCTCAACCCTGACAGGCTTCGGCCCGCTAGCGCCTGATCCATGCCCGCATTTCTATATCATCATATTTATTTATACTTATTTAGTACTTTTGACATAAATTCATATCGATGGCTTCTGCATAGTAGCACTCCACCCTTGGCAGTCGCATCAAACGAACCGGGCATACAAGCCTTGCGGTTACTAGTCCAGGTCGGATTGAGTCGACCCAAGATTGCGTACAGCAATACACAAAGTTAACAAACTCAATACAAAAACTACATTATAAATCAATTTGATAGGCCGTTTGTTGCAATTCCGTCATATGTTGCTTTTTTGATCATTTAGGCTAACAATAACCGCGCATTTATCTACAACATAGTAGGGAGGGTTTACATGCGATATCGACTAAAAAGTGGAGTTACATCCCTAATGTGCGCTGGATTGGCCATGTCGGGATTGACTCTGAATGTAGCAGCAGAAGATGAAGATCCCGCGGCACTCGAAAAGGTTGAGGTAACCGGATCCCATATCAAACGGGTCGATATTGAGGGACCGTCCCCCGTGCTCGTCATCGATCGTGACGATATCGATGCCACTGGCGCATCGACCGTAGCAGACGTTCTGCGCAACATCACCTCGAACACCGGACCATCGTTCGACGAGAAATTCACCAACTCATTTGCACCCGGCTCTTCAGGCCTCTCCATGCGCGGCCTGGGTCAGGATGCCACATTGGTATTGCTGAACGGCCGCAGGATGTCAAAATACGGTTTCGCCCAGAATATCAACGACTCTTTCGTGGACCTGAACAGCATCCCCCTGGGCGCTATCGAGCGCATCGAGGTGTTGAAAGACGGCGCATCGGCCATCTACGGTTC